>JAFGXH010000159.1 GCA_016936735.1 bacterium | reverse complement strand
TTATATTTTTCTTGAAGATATAAAATTATTGCATGAACAGCGGGTTTTAACCCGCTGAAAGTTATAGATATTTTATTATTTGAGTTGGATGTGAATAGATTTTCTTTAAATATAATTTTTTGGAAAGATATTTGTTATTCATTTAGTATATTTTTTTAGGGAGACTATAATGAGAGCAACTATTGGAAAAGATGCACCAGATTTTAATCTACAAGCAACAGTTAAAGGTGGAGATTTTAGTAATGTAAAACTATCTGATTATAAAGGGAAATGGGTTGTGCTATTTTTCTATCCACTTGATTTTACTTTTGTTTGTCCAACAGAGATAAAAGAGTTTAATAAACATTATGAGGAGTTTCAAAAAATAGGTGCAGAGATTATTGGAGCATCTGTTGATTCTGTTTTCTCTCATAAAGCTTGGTATGAGAATGGATTAGGTGATATTAAATTTCCTATCCTATCTGATATTAAAAAAACACTCTCTCAAGATTATGGTGTATTAAATGAGGATATGGGGGTTGCATTTAGAGGAACATTTTTAATTGATCCAGATGGAGTTTTAAGAAGTGTAACAATTAATGATTTAAATGTTGGTCGTTCAGTTAAAGAGACATATAGATTAGTTCAGGCATTTCAAATTGCAAGAGAGACAGAGGGTAATATTCCTTGTGAATGGAATCCAGGAGATGATACTTTATAAAGTTATTTTTCTAGAGACCCAAAATTTTGGGTCTCTTTTTTTATAAATATTGGAGGAGAGATGAGTGATTATCCAGAAATAGGGGGCAATTTTCCAGATTTTTCATTAAAAAACCAAAATGATGAGGAGTTATCACTATCCGATTTTATTGGAGATACTGGAGTGATTATATATTTCTATCCAAAAGATAACACTCCTGGTTGTACAAATGAGGCTTGTGATTTTAGAGATAGAGAGGATTTTTTTAAAGCTGAGGGTTGGAAAATTATTGGAATAAGTCCAGATGATCTAAAATCTCATCAGAAATTCTCATCAAAATATGAGTTAAAATTTAATATTTTAACAGATGAGAATAATGAACTGTCTCAAAAAACTGGTGTTTGGAGAGAGAAAAAAAATTATGGTAAAACCTATTTTGGTATATCAAGAACAACATTTATTGTTGATAAAAATGGGGTTATAAAACATATTTTTAAAAATGTAAAAGTGAATGGTCATGTTGATGCAATTCTAAAAAAAGTAAAAACTATTTAAATCTCAAAATATTAAATTTTTTTAATTCTCATTAATTTAACTGATGAAAAACAGTATCAATTTCTGATATATTTTTTTTAGTTAGCTATAAAATATTTTTCACTATAGACTAATCATAAAAATTTAGTTATAATCAGCAGGTTTTGGTTTTATTTAAAAAAATGGTTCAACATTTTTTATTTATGAGGTTTTAAATGGATGTTTTAATCGGATGTAGTGGATTCCCATACAGCAAAAAAAACTATTTTCAGAATTTCTCTTTTGTTGAAATAGAGGAGACTTATCAATCTTTTTTAAAAGGAAAAACTTTAAAAAAACTTAGAGAACAGGCAGGAGAGGATTTCTCTTTCTCATTAAGAGTTCCTCTTTTCATAAGTGATCATCAAGATATAATCAAAAAAAACTCTATAAATGTTCCACAAGTAAACAAGGATACTCTATCTGAGTATGGAATGTTTAAAGCAACAAAAGAGAATTTAGAGCTTCTTGAGCTTTTTGCAAAAGAGGTTTCTGATGTTGAGGCAGACTCTATTATATTTCATACATCAAACAAAGTATATCCAACTCCAGAAAATATAAAAAATATGAACTATTTTTTCAATTTAACAGCAGAGAGATTTAAAGAGTCTAAAATTGATATATTTTGGCACTCATTAGGTTTTTGGGATAGTGAAACTATTAATGAGGCTATTCATAAAACACCTGTTATTCCTGCATTTGATCCAATTATGGATGATTACTCTGGAAATTTTGATGTTATGTACTATATTATGCGTGGATTAGGGTTCTACTCAAAAGGATATCCAAATGGAGCATTAGAACAGCTTGCATCAAAAATTATAAAAGAGTCTGTTGACTCTTATGTTGTATTTCAGGGTCAATATCAAGCATCTGATGCAAAAAGACTTTTAGAGATTATGGAATAACATTTTATAAAAATATGTAGATATTTTTAGTGACAAAACTATATAAAATATTGTTTTTTTCTCTATTATAAACTATTCTAAATATTATTTTTAGAATGTAATATGAGAAAAATATATATAAAATTCCCATTTCTAGTAACTATCTATCTAATATCACACTTTATACCTTTATATATACCTCTTATAAAAACTGTTTGGTATATAACTCTCTTATCATCTTTTTTATTGATTATATCTATTTTAACAATAAAAAAACTATTTGGTAACTTTTTTGATAAATATAGAGATAGTCTCAATTTTTTAATTGAGATATTAATACTATTTTGTTTTCTATCTTTTGGAGCATTTCAAGGAGACTCAACTATTCATCCCCAATATAACTCAAAATCTCTTTTCTCTTATCAATTTGAGGAGGAGATATCTGTTGAAGGGGTAATTATTGATAAAAAAATTAAAAAAGATAAAACAGATTTTATTGTTGAAGTAAAAAAAATATATAAAAATCAATTAGATGATATAATTGAGATAGGTTTAGAGGGGAAAATAACCCTATTTTTATCATGGGAATCTAATTTAGATATTGGTGATAGTGTTATTTTTAGAGGAGAACTAAATCCTCCATCTACAGCTCAAAACTATGGAGAGTTTGATTATAGAGGCTATTTAAAAACTATTGAAGTCTCTCATATTGTATTTTTAAAAAACAGTTTTCAAATAGAGAAAATATCCAATAATCTATCTTTTATAAAAAAATTAAAGCTAAATATTGTTAAATTTTTAGAAAAAAATCTCTCAAAATATGATAAAAATGGGATATTTAAAGCTGTTCTTCTTGGAGAAAAAAGCTCAATGGATTCTCAATTTAAAGAGAGATTGATTGATGGTGGAATGATTCATCTTTTCACAATATCTGGGTTTCATATTGCTATATTTTATTTGATGCTTTATAGATTCTTCCTTTTTTTACTTCGATTAAATATCAATATTGTTAGAAAAATATCTATAAAAAAGTCTGCAATACTCCTCTCTTTAATAGTTATTTTAGGATATGTTTGGTTATTAGATTTTCAAATAGCTGCATTTCGAGCCTTTTTGATGTTAATGATATTTGGAGTTGATAGAGTTTTTGAAAGGGATTCTTCATTTATAAATAAGTTATGTTTTTCAGCTTTTATTATTCTTTTATTAATGCCAGATTCTGCATTCTCTGTTGGATTTTATCTCTCTTTTAGTGCTGTTTTAGGAATATATTATGCTCAAAATATAG
>JAFGXH010000158.1 GCA_016936735.1 bacterium | reverse complement strand
CAAAGATGATACTTTTATTACTGTTACTAAACTTGGAGATGATTTACCAAAAGAGCAAATTAAAAATGTTAAAGCAGGTTTTGATGAATTAAAAATGAAAAATCTAAAATGTTTCTTAGATTTTTAAATAGTATTAATTTTTGAGAATTTTTTATTTCTTAAAAATTAAATTATTTTAGCAAAAGGAGGTTATATGAGAAGAGATATTATATCCATTTTTGTGTTATTTTTAATTGGAATAACTTTATTTGCTGATAATAGTCAAAATTCTGATTTTGAGTATATTTTGAGTAAAGATATCTCTAATATAGAGAAGTATACTGATGATTTTGGTATAAATTCCATTAAATCTGATAGTAATGGTGTTATTATTGATTTAATTTATGGAGGGGGATGCTCTAAACACTATTTTTATGTCTCCTCTGATATTCAAAATGAGAAAGATGATACTCTTGATATATTTATATTTCACAACTCAAATCAAGACTCTTGTGATGCTTTATTAACAAAACAGGTTTTTATTGAGTTCTCTAAACTTGAAAAAGTTCCTACAAATATTCAGGTTGTTAATATAAAACATCCAAAAACAAAATGGATAATTAAAACAATTACTTTTGAAAATCAAAAATATGATGTTAAAAAACTTACAGAATATAGTTTTTATGGAAAATCAATTATTGCTCTTAAAAATAATAAAGAGCTTTCTCTTGAAATAAAAAATAAATCCCCATTTCCATATACTGGTTATGTTACAAAATTTGATAAAAATAATAAATTTACAACATCTTATATTGCTCAATGTGGAAATGATTGTTTTTCAATACTTGAGGGGGAATATAAAGTTGTTTCAGAAAAAGAGATTTTAATAGTTCCAAAAACAATAAAATTTTTAAAAAAAGAGTATTGTGATGGATTAAATGATACAGATTATAAAAACTTACAATTTAAATGTGATATTAGTTTTAATGAAAAGGGGATGAAACTAAAATTAATAGAGGATAGTCAAAAAAATTCTAAATAAAAGATGAAATCATATAAAATACTGAATTCCTTAAAATAATTGATAAAAATAGAGTCTGTTTTATAATTATTGACTAAAATAGATATTTTGAGTAGAATCTGCCCTGTTTTGTTAGAAGGATTAAGAATGGGAAGTCGATTAGAGATTGTTCTTTACTCAAGTGCTGCAGGTATTCCAATTATAATTGGAGGATTACTTGCTAGCTTACTAAACTTTTTTAAATTTAAATATAAAAAGGAGTTAGTCCATTTCATTACAGCTTTTGGTGGTGGAGCTTTACTTTCTGCTATTGCATTTGTATTAATTCCTAAAGCAATATTACATTTAAGCTATTTTGAAATGATTGTGATATTTCTATCTGGAACAATTTTCTTTATGTATTTAGATATTCTTAGCAGTAAAATAGGTGGTTCTATTGCTCAAGTGTTATCAATGATGATGGATTTTATTCCTGAAGCATTAGCTTTAGGAGCATCATTTGCCTATAACCATAATTTTGGATTACTAATTGCTTTATTTATTGGATTACAAAATCTTCCAGAGGGATTTAATGCCTATTTTGAACTAAATTCAAAAATGAGTAGAAAAAAAACATTGATTTTAATGCTATTTTTAAGCTTTGTTGGTGTGTTTGCATCACTAATTGGAGATTTCTTTCTGAGAGATAGTGTAAAATTAGTAAACTCTATAATGCTATTTGCTGGTGGTGGTATTATATATCTTATATTTCAAGATATTGCACCTCTATCTAAAATAAAAAATGAGTGGTTTCCTGCAACAGGAGCTAGTATTGGGTTTCTTTTAGGAATGATTGGAGAGAAACTACTTAAATAGATTTAAATACATTATATTATTAACTATTTTAAAGCAGATATTATGATTGTAAAAGATGTTGCATTGGTTTTAGAGGGTGGAGGTTTTAGAGGATTATATGGAGCTGCCCCTTTAGACTATTTTGTGGAAAAAGGGATTGAGTTTCCATATATTATTGGTGTCTCTATGGGAGCCTGTAATGCTGCTAACTATATATCTAAACAGCCTGGAAGAAGCCTTAATATTCCATATAGTTTTATAAATGATGAAAGATATATGAGTTATAAAAGACTATTTACAAAGGGAGAGCTTTTTGGAATGGATTTTATCTATAATGAGATTCCAAATAGAGTTATTCCTTGGGATTTTGAAGAGGTTAAAAAATCTACAAAAAAATTTATTATTGTAACTACAAATTGTGAAACAGGAGAGCCTTTTTATATTGATGATTTTAATAAATATAATATTTTAGACTCAATAAAAGCCTCTACAAGCCTTCCTGTTATATCAAAAATAGTGGATTTAAATGGTGTTAAACTTCTTGATGGTGGGGTAACAGACTCAATCCCATTTAAAAAGGCTTTTAGTGATGGTTATAAAAAAGTTGTTATCATTCTTACTCAACCAAAAGGTTATCAAAAAAAAGCAAGCTCAATTATAAAAATTGCAAAACTTTTTTATAGAAAATACCCAAAATTAGTTGAGGCTATTCAAAAAAGACATGAACATTACAACCAGACAATTCAGGAGATTGAGACTCTTGAAAAAGAGGGTAGAGCTTTTGTTATAAGACCAGAAACAGTGCTTCCATTAAAAAGAATTGAGAGAGATAGAGAGAAACTAAAAACAGTTTTTGATATTGGCTATAATCAAATTGATAAATATATATCTGAACTTATGGATTTTTTAAAGTAATCCTATAAGACTATTTTAATCCCTTTATTTCACTATCTTTTGATAGAATTATCTCAATTTTTGGTAGGGAGTTTATTGGAAATAGATTACTACTATTTTCAAATACAATTGCATCTGATATATTTTTTTGCTCTAAAATAGATATCACTTCATCTATAGGGGTTGCCTTTTTAAATTGATAAAATCTTATCCAATAGCTATCTTTTGCAACAGCTAATAGAATATTTTGATATTTCTCCTCTTTTGGCGTTATTGATATCCCATTTTTTCTTATAACAAAACCCTCTTTAAAAAAAGAGCTTCTCTCTTTTCTCTCTCCAATACCACAAGAGAAATCATCTATATAAAAACTATCTTTATCAAGAGGTTTATAAAATGTTGTATTATTATAATAGAGACCATCAGGGAATATTGGATCTATTGCACCAGTATATAGTGACTTTACAGGCATGTTTGTTAATACTCCTGAGCTATTACTATTTTTTATATTGTTACTCATTGGGTCATAAAGTCCTTTTCTATAATTTATTGAGATATTGGAGCATAAAAATCTATATGATTCAAAAATCTCATTATTATCAATAATATAATCTTTAGACTCTATTTTTTTTGGTGTTAAAGAGAGTGTTGGAACTCTATTATCATTTAAATATCTCTCATTTTCTGTAAAATTAATCTCTCCTCCTGCTGTTTCAAAAGCATAATCACAACTTAAAAGATAGAGATAGTCAATTAATGTTCCTCTTGTTAAATCACCCCAAAAAGATATTATATAGTTATCTTTTAAACATATTCCAGAGTAGTATCTCTCTTTTTGATTCTCCTCTATTAAATTTATTTTTATATTCTCTTTGCTAACATTTTGATTATTTTTAAATATCAGTGGATAATCAAATTGAATATTATCAATCTCTTTAAGTTCACTATCAATTGTATATAAAATCTGATTTTTAGGTGTTATAAGAAGAGTTGTAGAGTTATTTGATGCTGGTTTAATAACAATATCCTCTATTTTTCCTGCTCTCAATTTTGGGATCTCTATTAGTATTGAGTCTTTTTCAACTTTTTTTGAAAAAACCTCCCCTGTTTTAGAGTATCTATAGTCTCCCGAATCAACAAAATTGATAAAAAAACTGTTTTTATCAAAAACAAAAAGTTTTAAATAGTTTCTATTTGGAATAGATATCTCATAGTAGTATAACTCAATAGAGTCTTTAAAAAGATGATTAAGCTCTTTAACATATCTATTATCAATAGATAAAATGTTTGTAATTTTACTATTTTTATTAAATTTATTGAATATGTTGCTACTCATTTTTTTTATTTTAGATATATTAAAAATATGTTCTAAATCTATGTTATTTAAATCTGTTTTTATTATTGGAAGTTCTGTTTTTTTATAAAAATAGTATTTAGAGTTTAAATCAATATTAGATAAATCAATAGAGAAGCTTTTTGTTATAATTTTATTATTCTCTATTGTGTAGTTTGTTACATCACTACTTTTAATTGTAAAATGATGCATCTCTTTATTATTATTAATTTGATGAATAGTTAATCTATCATCAAAATATGTATTAAAAAATATTCCATAAGGGGTTAATTGTAAATCTTTCTCCTCTGCCATTGGTGTATTAGATCTCATTTTGATATTATTAAT
>JAFGXH010000157.1 GCA_016936735.1 bacterium | reverse complement strand
TAAATTGTTATAGTTATCTAATTTGTTGTGGATAAAAAATGGATGGTGTTATAAAAGTTTTTAAAAATTTAGAGTATAATAATTATCTTATTGTTTCTCATATTAGTCCAGATGGAGATAATGTTGGTTCAACACTTGCTTTAAGAAAAATACTTCTTAAAATGGGAAAAAATGTTACAATTTATAATCCAGATCCAATTCCAGAGATGTTCTCTTTTTTAGATGGTTATGATTCATATAGACATGAATTAAATGATAGTGATAGTTTTGATGTTGCTGTGGTTCTTGATAATAGTGAGGAGAGGCGAATTGGTCCACATTGGAGAGGTGTTTCTGCTTTTTCATGCACAATACAGATAGATCATCACACATCTGTTCCACGTTTTGGAGATGTTGTTGTTATTGATGAAGAGGCATCTGCTGTTGGAGAGATGTTGTATTTTTTGGCAGAGAAACTAAATATTATTGATAAAGATATTGCAGAGGCTCTTTATGTCTCAATTTTAACAGATACAGGCTCTTTTAGATTCTCAAATACAACCCCTAAAACATTTTATGTTGCATCAAAATTAATTGAGGCAGGAGCAACTCCTTGGAAGATAAATGTTGAAATATACGAGAATATGCCAGAAGAGAAGATATATCTTTTGCAAAAAGTTTTATCAACTCTACAGCTTAATAATGAAAAAAATGTTGCTCTTATGACACTTCCATTATCAATGCAAACAGACCCATCAAATGGAAGTAATTTAACAGAGGGGTTTGTTAATTATGGAAGAAGTATAAAAGGTGTTGATATTAGTTGCTTTTTAAGAGAGGTTGAGAAAGATTTTTTTAGTGTTAGTTTACGTTCAAAAGATAGTGATGTTTCAAAAATTGCAAGAGAGTTTTTTAATGGTGGTGGTCATATTCATGCTGCTGGAGGAAGAATAGCTGGTAATTTAAATGAACTCATTCCATATGTTTTAGGTATATTAACAAATAATATCCAAAATTGCTAAATAATAAAACTAATACTCTCTATTTTTTTTATATAAGGAGTTTTATGTATCAAGGTATTAAAAAAAATAGTGAAAATAACTCTAATATTGATGAGAATAAAGATAGTTTTGAATTAAGTGAAAAAAAAGATTTATTAGAAAATCCATCTCAAAACAAAAGTGAACGTAGAATTTTATCAATAGTTGCAATTTGGGGAATTTTCTTTTTACCATTAATAACTATTTTTACAATTTTATCTGACCCACCAATTACCATATTTATAACAGTATACTTTTTTCATATAATTTTATCAATTGCATCTTTTATCTCTATTTTTGTTATTGGTAGAAAAAAGTTTTCAAAAAAAATTTTTTGGAAATTTCTACTTTTTATAAATTTTATAATTTTTACTGTTGGATTTCCCACTCTTATTCTTTTTGCATTACAAGGATTGGCTTATGCAAAAGTGTAATATTTTCTTTTAGAATTAAAATTAGTTGTTTTTTTTTAATAAATGATATAAAAAGTTAAAACTGTTTTAAAAGTTTTAATTAATAAAACTTTATATTTTGTGATATATTTATTTAAGTAATATTTTATAAGAGATTTTTTATATTAGAGTATAGTAATTATATGTTTTAATAGAATTTCTAAATCTATTTTATAATGAAGTTAAAGGATTGATAATGTCAAACTATATTGAACTTCCAATGGTACCATTAAGAGATTTAATTGTTTTTCCACACACAATTTTACCCCTTTTAGTTGGACGAGATAAATCTATAAAGGCTATAAAAGAGGCTATTGATAATTATGATCAGATGATTTTTTTAGTAACACAAAAAAATGAAAATGAACAGAATCCAGGGCCTGATGATATATATACAGTTGGTACAATTGCACATATTGTTAAAATGATTCAATCAGGTAGTAATGCTACAAAAGTTATTGTTGAGGGAATTGAGCGTGCAAGAATTGAATCATACTCATATTCAGAGAATAGAGGTGATGATTTTTTTAAAGTAAAACTCTCAAAAATAGAGTTGACTAAAGGGACTGATGATGTAAAAAAACAGGCATATATGAGATCTCTTCTTTCAACATTTAATGAGTATGCACAATTTAAAGATAATATTCCTTCAGAGATTATAATGTCTATTAAATCTGTAACAGATTACTCTAAATTGATAGATATAATAATTGCAAATATTGATATTAAATTAAAATCTAAACAGTATATTTTAGAGATTTTTGATCCATTAGAGAGAATGGATGCTCTTTTAAAACTAATTCGTTCAGAGATTGAGATACTAAAACTTGAGAAAAAAATAAGTGATGGTGTTCGAAATAGAATTGAGGTTAATCGAAAAAGAATGTTTTTAAATGAGCAGATGGAGGTGATTAAAAAAGAGCTTGGTTCAGAGGATGAGTATAATGCAGAGATAACAGAGCTTAAGAAAAAAGTAAAAGCTAAAAAGATGCCAAAAGAGGCTGAATTGAAGGCTCTTGATGAGTTAAAAAAGATGAGATATATGCCACAAATGTCTTCCGAGGTCTCTGTTATAAGGGGATATATAGAGTGGCTTATTAATATTCCTTGGAATGAATCAACAAAAGAGATTTCAGATTTAAAACAGGCAGAGGCTATTTTAAATGAGGATCATTTTGGAATTCATGATGTTAAAGAGAGAATATTAGAGTTTTTAGCAGTTCGAACACTTACAAAAAATCCAAAAGGCTCTATTTTATGTTTTGCAGGACCTCCAGGGGTTGGAAAAACATCTCTTGCAAAATCTATTGCACGTGCAACAGAGCGAAAATATGTGAGAATGGCTTTCGGTGGCCTTAAAGATGAATCAGAGATTCGTGGACATAGAAGAACATATGTTGGTGCAATGCCAGGTGGAATTATTCAATCAATGAAACGTGCAGGAACAGTTAATCCTGTTTTTCTTTTAGATGAGATTGATAAAATGGGAGTTGGATATCAAGGAGATCCATCATCAGCTCTTCTTGAGGTTTTAGATCCAGAACAAAATAGTAGTTTTAGAGATAACTATCTTGGTGTTGATTATGATTTATCAAAAACTCTATTTATTGCAACTGCAAATGATATTCAAAATATACCTTATGTATTAAGAGATAGATTAGAGATAATTCATCTCTCTGGTTATACAGCAGAGGAGAAGTTTGAGATTGCAAAAAACTATCTTATTCCAAAAGCAAAAGATGGAAATGGATTAAATCCTTATCAAGTAATATTTAAAGATAAATCTATTTTTTCAATTATTCATAACTACACAAATGAATCTGGTGTTAGAAGTTTAGAGAGAATTATATCTAAAATTTTTAGAAAATTAGCAAGAAAAATTCTCTCTAATAAAATAAAAGAGGGTAGTAAAATAACTATATCTGAAAAAGATATTGCACAATATCTTGGAATACCAAAATATTTTCATGAAGAGAAGGAGGAGATATCTCTTGTTGGTGTTGCATCTGGATTAGCTTGGACTTCAGTCGGAGGGGACATATTAAAAATAGAGGTTATATGTGTTCCAGGAAAGGGTAATATTCAGATTACAGGAAAACTTGGAGATGTTATGGTTGAATCAGCAAAAGCTGCATTAACTTATGTTCGTTATCATGCATCAAAATATAATCTACCTGATGGATTTTATGAAAAAAATGATATTCATATTCATGTTCCAGATGGTGCTATTCCAAAAGATGGTCCATCAGCTGGAATTACGATATCAACGGCAATTCTATCTGCTTTAACAAATAGAGCTGTAAGGCATGATATTGCAATGACTGGAGAGATATCTTTAAGGGGAGAGGTGTTACCTATTGGTGGTTTAAGAGAAAAACTTATGGCAGCTGTTCGTTCTGGTATTACAACAGTTATTATTCCTCAAAAAAATCAAAAAGAGTTAAAAGAGGTTCCTAAAAATATCACATCTAAACTAAAAATTATTCCGGTAAAACAGGTAAAAGAGGTTTGGGATATAGCTTTAGAGAGCTAAATTAAAAATATAGACACTAATCGGAATTAGTTTTTTCATGCCCCGATATAGTTTTTCCATGACCCGATATAGTTTTTCTGTGCCCCGATATAGTTTTTTCATGCCCCGATATAGTTTTTTTGTGCCCCGATATACTTTTTTCATGCCCCGATATAGTTTTTCCGTGCCCTGATATAGTTTTTCCGTGCCCCGATATAGTTTTTTCGTGCCGAGATATAGTTTTTTTCTGCTAATTTTTTTTTCTTTAAGTTTTTAAAAAATAGATTGAATTAAATTTACAAAAAATAGTTTGAAAATAATCTATTTACATGTTAGAACGAAAGGTTTGTTTATTGAGGTATTTATGAAATTAATTTTTTATGTTTTTTTTATTTTAACTTTTCTATTTTTATCTTGTGAAAATGAGGAGGAAAAAGATCCATGTAAACATGTTAATTGTGGTTTTTGGCAGGTTTGTGAAGAGGGGGTTTGTGTTTTAGGTGAAAATTTTTGTGACTCTACCTCTCAGTGTACTGGTATTGATGAGTGTAGTGAACATATCTGTATAACACCAGAATTACCAAACTATATAACTATCGCAACATTTAATGTTCATGATTTCTCAAATCCAGAGGCTTATAATATTATTGGAAAATGGATTAAAGATAGAAAAATAGATGTTATCTCTTTTATGGAGATTCAAAAAGAGGATGCAACTCCATTAGATGAGGCTCTTTTAAATAATTCAGCTAATGGTTATAGTAACTATTTTACATCTTATGGTGGATATGGTGGAGATGAGAGTGATTTCATTGCTCTTTGGAGTAGATATAGTGTTAAATCATCAGAGACAATTATAACTGGAACCTATAAAGACCCTATTTCAGGAAGAAGCTATAGTATGACTTCACTAAGACCCATATTAAAAACAGTTATTGAGATAGATAGTGTTGAGTATACTTTTTATGCACTTCATCTAAAGGCACAATCACCATATCCTGATTGTGATACCTGTGTTGAAAGAAGAAGAGCTCAAGCAAATGCTTTAAAAGATTATATTTTATCGAATCAACAACCAGAAATAGATAATATTGTTATTCTTGGAGATGTTAACTCAGCAATGGATATAGATTTTACAACAGGTAATACAATGGAGATTCTCTCATTAAAAACTGATGAAAACCCTGATAATGATTTTGTTGCAATAAACTATAGATATTTGCCAGAGGATGCTTGGACACACAATAGCTATCAAAATAGATTAGATCATATATTTTTATCCCCAACCCTTCATCAAAGATATATTGAAAACTCAATATCAATTGATAGTTTTAATGTTGAACCATCTGATCATAAACCAGTTTTGCTTCAAATATCAAAATAGTATTAAAAACACCAAATATAAGATTATAAAATTGGCTTGACTTTTTTCTGTTTTTTTTTGTATTATCCTTTTGTGCCCTTGTAGCTCAGTGGATAGAGCGGTGGTTTCCTAAACCATGTCTGTCGCAGGTTCAATTCCCGCCAAGGGCATTTTTTATTAAATCATTTATATTCAGAAGATTAAAATACAAATAATTATCCTAAATGATACTATTTTTATTCAAATTCTTCTATTTTTTCTTAAAAATGAAACTTTTTTCTATTTTTTTTGTCTTAAAAAATATCTGATTTTATTTTAAAGTGAGTATGGAAAATAAAATAATAAAAAAAATCTCCCTCTTTTTTTTAACAATAGAGCTTTTTATCTCCTGCTCTATCTCTAACAAAGTTGAAAATAGTAGCTCTAATAATAACAGAATAGATTTTGTTGAGATGGAGCCTGTTGTTATTTTCTCTGGAGATAAAAAACCAAAAGATATATCAACACTATTTAGAGATGCTAACTCTCTTTTTAAAGAGAAAAAATATGAGGAGGCTCTAAAAATATATAAAACAATCGAGAATGTTGGTGATGGAGAGGCATTCTTTTTATCAAAATATAATCAGGCTGTTACTTATGAAAAAATGGCATCTTTACTAAATAGTTGTTTAGAAAACAGAGATAATAATAGAGGAAATCTATTTAATAAAAGTGGTAGTTCTATTGATAATAGTAGTAATTTAGAAAATGAAAACAGCTCTTCTAAAAATAGTGAATATTTAGATTCAAAATCGACTGAAACAGATTTAACAGATTGCTCAGAGTCTACCCTCAAAAAAAATGATTATATAGACAAAGCAATAAAAATATACCAATTTCTTATTCAAAATTTCGATTCAAAAGAGCAACTTCATATAGACTCTCTCATGAATTTATCTGATATTTATGGAAATATCAAAATGTGGGATAAAATAGAGGAGCTTATTTATAAAAATATTGATAAATATAGATTTTCAATTCATAAATGGGACTATTTAGAGATTTTAATAAGAGTTCAAATCGCTCTCTATTATTTGAATAATGAGAGTGAATCTGAGATGATTTTCCTAAAATTAAATCAGACATTTAAACAAAACAGAGAGCGTTTTGTTGTTTTATCATATCAACAAAGATATTTTATGAGTATGTCGATGTTTTATTATGGTGAGATTCTAAAACATCGATTTGAATCTATAATAATTGAAGGGAATGAGAAAACAATGGCAAAAATATTAGACCAAAAGGCTGATATTGTTTTATCTGCTCAAAATTACTATATATCTGCAATTGAACATAAAGATAAATATTGGGCAACAGCAGCTGGTTTTAGAATTGGAGAGATGTTTTATATATATTATAATCAAATTATGGATACAAAATTACCTGAAAAACTCTCTTTTCAGGAGGAGACAATTTATAGAGATGAGTTAAAAAAACAGATATCAAATCTTCTTAAAAAAGCTATATCTGTTTTAGAGGAGAATCTCAAAATGTCTGAACGAAGTGGTGAGAAAAATATCTGGATATCAAAAACAATAGAGTCTCTACAAAAAATAAGAGATGAGTACTATAAAATAAAACTTCTTGAATTAAACTCCTCACAAAATAACTAAATTGAAAAAAATGTTAATTAAATGTAAAAATCGATGAAAATAGTTTAAAATAACAAAAATTTATATTTTAAACTTGAAGATTAAAATATATTTATATAAAATTAGCCAGAAGATTTTAACTACTTAAAGGAGTGATTTATGAGTCAAGGTATTTTTAGAGTTCCAACCCCATATAATGAACCAATATTTGAATATGCACCAAAAACAAAAGAGAGAGAGCTTTTAAAAAAGAGTTTAGAAAAACAACTTAAAGAGAGTGTTGAGATTCCTATGATTATTAATGGGAAAAAAGTTACATCAAACTCTATTCAAAACTCAATACTTCCACATAATCATAAACATATTATTGGAAAATATCATGAGGCTTCAAAAGAGAATATTGATGCTGCTATTGATGCTGCAATGAAAGCAAAACCAGAGTGGGAAAGAATGCCTTGGGAGGAGAAAGCTGCAATATTTTTAAAAGCTGCCGATCTTATAACTGGAAAATATAGATATGAGGTTAATGCTGCAGCAATGAATGATTTATCAAAAAATCCATTTCAATCAGAGATAGATGCTGTTTGTGAATTAGCAGATTTCTTTCGCTTTAATGTAAATTATATGCAGGAGATTCTTCAGAATCAACCATATTCACCAAAAGGGCAATGGAATAGATTAGATACAAGACCTCTTGATGGTTTTGTTTTTGCTGTTACACCATTTAATTTTCTCTCTATTGCTGGAAATCTTCCAACAGCCCCTGCAATGCTTGGTAATACAGTTGTTTGGAAACCTGCATCAAGTGCTGTTTATAGTGCAAGTGTTATAATGAATATTTTACTTGAGGCAGGGCTTCCTGATGGTGTTATTAATAT
This sequence comes from bacterium, assembly GCA_016936735.1. Lineage (GTDB taxonomy): Bacteria > UBP6 > JAFGXH01 > JAFGXH01 > JAFGXH01 > JAFGXH01. The sequence goes on along the minus strand of JAFGXH010000157.1, from coordinate 14,539 downwards.
GGTTCCAGGAAAAGGCTCTGTTGTTGGTCCAATGCTTTTAGACTCTGAATGGTTTGCAGGAGTTCATTTTACAGGTTCAACAGGTGTTTTTAATGATATGTGGAGTACTATTGGTAGAAATATTGGTAAATACCACTCATATCCACGTATAGTTGGAGAAACAGGAGGAAAGGATTTTATTTTTGCTCATCCATCTGCAGATGTTCAGGCTCTTGTAACAGCAACAATTAGAGGTGCTTTTGAGTTCCAAGGTCAAAAATGCTCAGCTGCATCAAGAGTATTTGTTCCAAAATCTATATGGGCACAATATAAAAAATCTCTTTTAGAGCAGATGAAAACAGTTAAAATGGGCTCTGTTGATGATTTTAGTAATTTCGTTAATGCTGTTATTGATAAAGGGGCTTTTAAAACAATCTCTTCATATATTGATTATGCAAAAAATGAGCCATCAATAGAGATTCTTCATGGTGGAAATTATGATGATTCAGAGGGATATTTTATTGAACCAACAATATTACTCTGTTCAGATCCAAATGTTAGAACAATGAAAGAGGAGATTTTTGGTCCTGTATTATCAATTTATGTCTATAAAGATAAAGAGATTGATAAAGCTATTGATATTTGTAATAGTGGTTCTCCTTATGCTCTAACTGGAGCAATTTTTTCTCAAGATAGAAAAGCTGTCATTGAATTAACAGATAAGCTTCGTCACTCTGCAGGAAACTTCTATATAAATGATAAGCCAACAGGAGCAGTTGTTGGTCAACAACCATTTGGTGGTGGTAGAGCATCTGGAACAAATGATAAAGCAGGCTCTATTTTAAATCTTCTTCGTTGGGCATCTCCAAGAAATATTAAAGAGAATTTTAATCCACCAACAAACTATCAATACCCTTTTATGTCAAAAGAGTAAAATAGCTCTATTTCAATTTTTCGATTCTCTCTATTGGTGAGATAATATCTGTTAATCTTACACCAAATTTTTCATTTATAACAACAACCTCGCCTCTTGCAATCAATTTATTATTAACAAGAATATCAAGTGACTCACCTGCTAATTTATTTAACTCAACAACAGAACCCTGACCCAATTGAAGAAGCTCATTTATAACCATTTTAGTTCTTCCCAACTCAACAGATAATTCAACAGGAACATCAAGAATAAAATCAATACTTCGATTCTCTTTTCTCTCCTCTTGATCATTATAATCACTCATATAAACTCCAAAAAAATCATATTTTTAAATATTTAAAATCTAAATTAAAAAACTATTTTTTTTAAGTAAATAAAAAACAGTTCATCTTTAATATAAATTATAATAACCTATTTATAACTCCTCAAGTTTTTGTAACTCCTCAAGATCCTGAGATAGTGATACTTTTTTTATTTGAACTCCATAATGCTGTTTGGTATGAACAGGAATACCTTTAAATTTTAACACTCCTTCAATAAAAACATCAATAGGATCATTTGCATCTCTATCTAATTGAATTATATCTCCAACCTTTAACTCTGTTAACTCTGAAATACTTAAATGAGTTCTTCCAACCTCGGCAGTTATCTCAAGAGGAATATTCATCAATTTACTTCTTATTCTTTTTATCCAAGATGTATCAATCTCCATATGTTCATTTTGAAGAGATGATTGTAAAAATCCCTTTATTGGTTCAATAGATGAGTATGGAATAACAAGATTTATAAATCCTTTAACATTCTCTACCTCAACCTCAAAAATTGAGTTTATGACAACATCACTTGGAGGAACTAATGTTACAAATCTTGGATTTATTTCGGTTCTTAAATATTCCCATTTAATACTATATATTGGATTCCAAGATTTTTTTAAATCATCAAAAATAAGGTTTATTATTTTTACAATAAGATTCATCTCTATTGGAGAAAAATCTCTTCCCTCAATTTTTGTTCTTTCATTATGAAAACCACCAAAATAGAAGTTTAATAAAGCAAAAAGCAATCTAACCTCAATAGATATGATTCCAGCACCTTTAAGGGGATTTAACTTTATTAAATTTAAACATGATGGGATTGGAAGATAGTTCAAAAATTCACCAAATTTCATTAAACTTGTAGATTCAACAGAGACATCAACTAATCTTCTCAGAGAGTTTGATAATGTTATTCTAAATAGTCTTGAAAATCTATCATTAATAATATCAAGAGCAGGCATTCTACCACGAATAATTCTATCTTGACTTGTCAAATCAAACTGAGTAAATGAGCCATCTGAAGGGGGCTTATCAGTTTCAGTGTTAATTGCTCCCTCATTAACTGCATTCAGTAATGCACTAATCTCATCTTGACTTAAAATCTCTTCCATACTAAATCCAATTTACTATTGAACAACAAACTCATTAAAATAGATGTTTCTAACTTTTCCTTCGATTAAAACATCATTAATTTTCTTTTTAAGAACTTTTAATATATTCTCTTTTTGACTCACACCAATTGTTTGTGCATATGTTAAACCACTTAAATATATAATGATTTCACTTCTAAGTTGGGCATCTCTTTTTTTTAAAGCCTCTTTTAATTTTTCTGCTTTATACTCAAGAGTTAATGATACTTTAAGCATTCTTGTTCCTCCTGGTTCATTAAGATTTACAACAATACCTCTCATCTCATAAAGTTCACCAACCTCATTTTTACTATTTTCATCCTCCTCTTCATGTTGTTGTTTGGATATCATTTTACCATCCTCAGTTATTATTTTTGCTTCAGGCTCTTTTTTTAAAAAAATAATATAAATAGCAAGTCCAATAATTAACAGCATGTTAAATATCACAATTATTGTCAACATTTTAGAGCCTTTATTTGCTTGAACTTGTTCACTCTCTTTTGGTTCAGGTGCTGCCATGTTGATCTCCATAATTAAAATAAATAATAAAATCGGTTTCCACTGAATAGCTACAAATTTTTACTTTAATTTTTATATAAAATCGAAAATATAAAAATCTCACAACATCTATTATACCTATCGGAATTTTAAAAAGCAATATAGATTATAATTAAAAAACTATTTATAAAAGATATCAAATTCGAAATTTTGAAGTGTTCCTGTATCTGTTGAAAGATTATCACATAGTTCAAGTTTAAAAACTCTGTCACCAACACTTGAATCATTTAGCTCTGTGTATACTCTATTAATTAATTCAATGTCATCATCACTTTCATCATCGTCATCATATCCTCCATCATCAGTTCCTCCAAATCGATTCCAAAAAAGTATTTCAGAAGAGTCTCCTATAGAACCTTTTATGGTTAAATCATAAGGATATGTATGGTCTACTTTTAGATTTTTTAATGTAAATCCTGTAATAGTTCCATTTGATGGAATTGTTGAAGATAAATCAATAGATTTAGTTATACAATCTCTATCAGGAATTGCAAGTGTAATTGATGCCTCTAAAAAATCTGCATAAAAAGAGGTTTTAAAACTATAACTATTTTTACTTCCACTCCAACCTCTCACTTTTATAAAATGATTTCCAGATGTTGTAATCTCTTTCTTAATCTCCTCATGAGAGTTTGAAACAGAGTATGTTCCAGCAAGAGAACTCTCATCACTATTATAAAGAAATATATCTAAATCTCCATCTGTTGCAACAAAATCTAACTCTATTTTTACTTTTTGTCCAGCCTGCATATAATATACATACCAATCATCATCATAATCACAGATTTTACGGTTATATAACTCTGAAATTTGGAAACTTTGAGCCTCTTCTAAAAAATCATCCTGTTCACTTGCAATAACTCCAATAGAGTCATCAATACAATTATTAAAAACATTTGCAGTTATTTTATAAGAGTCACTACAATCGCCATAAATAGGATATATTTTTATAAAATATTCACTAGATTCCTGAGTATTTTGAATATAAAGGGTCTCTAATCCTGTCTCATTTGATGAAGAGGCAATCTCCTCTAAATTAGAACCATTATATTTATATAGTTTTGCATCAATATCACATTGATTATCTATATGTGTATATTTTATATCAATCTCTAATCCTGAAGAGCTTTGAGATGTAATTTTAAACCAATCAACATCTCCATCACAAACAGTTAAGTTTGTGTGTTGATTCTCTAACATATTTGCATCAATTAATGTTTTTGCCTCTAATTCACTATTATTTGGTTCAAAAGAGTCTAAACACTCCTGTTGCATTACACAACTGTTTTCATCTTTATAATAACCACTATTACAATCCCAAGAACAAAACTCTGGAGAGCTCCAACCTCCATTTGTTGTATAATTGATATCTACATCCTCTATAATTTGATATCCATTTTCTGGAGGTGTAATTGAAGAGCATGAAACAGTTTTTCTATTAATACAACTTAAGTTATCCTCTGATATGTAGTTTAAATTACACTCCCAAGAACAAAACTCTGGAGAGCTCCAACCTCCATTTGTTGTATAATTGATATCTACATTCTCTATAATTTCATGTCCATTTTCTGGAGGTGTAATTGATAAACATTGAACAATTTTTCTGTTAATACAACTTAAATTATCCTCTGTTATATAGTTTAAATCACACCTCCAAACACAACTATCTGCTGATGGTTGATAAGTTTCAGTCTCATCACTCCAGACTTGTCTTAAAATACCATTAAGATTCTCCTCTCCCCAAACAGAATTTTCAGGTTTTTGATTTGTGCAATCAACCTCTCTAAATAGATTACTACAACTATCTCCATTTGAGAAATAGCCTTCATTACAATCCCATTCACAATATTGAGCCTCAGACCAACCATTTTCTTCAGAATAATCAATCTCTACATCCACTACTATTTCATGTGAATTTTCTGGTACTATCTCCAAAGATTTACATTGAACAGCTTTTTTATTTATACAGTTTGAGTTTTCAAAAAAGAACCCACTATTACAAACAATTTCACACTCTGGAATAGAGTCCCAGACTCCATTTTCAAATTTAATAGTTATATTTTCAATAATTTGAGAACTATTTTTGGGTAACTCTTCTTCAGTTTTTGAAATACAAGTGACAACTTTAAAATCTGAAACACAACTTCCATCCTCTAAATGAAACTCTCTATCACATTGACAACTAACTTTATCATCTGTAGTTACACAAACAGTTCTATTTTGTTGAGTACATGGATTTGGAAAACATAAACTTCCATTATTACTAACACAAACTCCATTTTCATCATGTGTTCCAGGATTACAACCACAAATATAACTCTCTCCAAGTGGTTTACAAAGATTTTTATTACTCTCAGAACATGGATTAGGAATACAGATAGAGTTTTTCTCTGTGTCAGAACATGATATTAAAAATATGGTAAAAATTATTAATGGATATAGTTTCATCAAAAGCTCTTTAAAAAATTTACACAATTATAACACATTTTTTAAGAAAAATCAAAAATATAACTATGAAAAATATATAAAAAGTGGATAATCCATTATATTATAATACCAATTTTGCATAATCGATTAATCATAAATTAATTGAAACCTTCAATGTAGTGCATTAAAAATTGATAAAACAGATGATAAATCTATTTATTCACTTTGAAAAGAGAAAAACCTCTCTTATCTGGAAATCCACTTGAATCAACTGTTGGTAAAAAGAAATAGTCTCCCTTATTATTGAATGAACCAGATTGAGGAAAAATCTTTTTTTGACCAAACCAAGATGATAGATTTTTTAAATTAACTTTTTTTAGTTGAGGATAACTAAAACATTGAATTGCATCTCCACCTCCAGCACTACTATTTACTACAATCCAAATATATTTTTTATCCTCAGAAAATTGTAAATGATGAATTCTCTTTGCAATTTTGATTTTTTTTATCTCTTTAAAATTTTTTGTATCATAAATATAAAGATATCCCTCTTTACTTGAAGCAATAAAAACTCTTTCACTATCTTTATCAAAAATAACTCCATATGGAGTAAGTGGTATTAAAAATGTTGATATTTTTAAATCATCAATAGAAAACCAATATGCAGTTGCCTCATTCTCATCAAACTCCTCATACTCTAAAAAAAGAGCTGTTTTAAAATCTGGAGATAGTTTAACTTTATAAAAATGGTGAGGACTCCCTTTTGAAATTTTTGGTGAAAATTTTTTTAGTTCAACCACATCATGTGTTTTAAAATCTAAATAAAAAACTGTTACTTCTTCTGGATTTTTATAGGGTTCTCCATCTTTATTATAGTTTGTATAAAAATATAATCGTTTATTAACTGAATCATATCCAATAGTTTGAAAAAGAGTTCTTAAATCCTCTTTTGATAAAGTTTTACTCCATTGAAAACCATTTTTAATACTCCAATGAATATATATAAATAGATATTTTGATTTTTCATAAGGAGATTTAGGTTTTGAATATGATTTATAATCTTTAACTATAAATCCAATCTCCTCTTTTGTTTCATCAAAAAATATTGGGGTAAAATCTGGACGAAATTTTTTATTCCCTTTTTTATAAACCTCAACAGGATCCTCTCCTAAAAATAGTTTTTTATTTTTTGACAGAAAATCATATAAATCAATTGTAACTGAAAATATCTCCTTTTTAGTTGTGTTAAAAAATTTAAACTCACCCTTTAATGGTAAATCGTTTTTAAACTCATTATTGAAATGATAATAACCAAGAGGTAATATAAAAAATATATTATCAGATATCTGTTTAAAATCAAATCTTGCAAATTCAGGTTTTTCAGTTGTATACTCTCCCAATTTTTCAAAATTTGGGGAGGCAAAAACTGTTGTTAATATCAAAAAAAAAGATAAAATTAGTAGATTTTTCATGATAACTCCATATTTTTATGGAATTCTAACAAAAAAATAGTAAAACTACAAATATAATTATTAAAGATTATATTTTTTATTTAATTTTATTATTTTGATTTATATAAAAACCTCTTTTAATTGTGTTTTTATTGTGATATATTCACCTTTTAATTTGAGTGGAGATGTAATGAGAATATTACCATTTATTCTAATTATTGCCCTATTTATGGGATGCAATAAAAAATCAGAAACAACTATTCAGAGTTCAGAAAATAGTACTCAAAAAACAGTTTTACAACAAAATAGTGAATCAAAGGAAAAAAAACCTCAAGAGGAGAGTCTTAAAAATAAAACAGAGCCTAAAGATTCTCAAAAAAATGAGAAACCAAAAATAGTTGAGTATGTTGAGAAGGGTGATTTGACAGCATTAAAAGAGAGAAAGAGAATTCGTATAATAGTTCCACCTAAAAAAGACGCAGATTTTCTTCCAAGAGCAGGCTCTTTAGCAAATCAAGAGTATGAGCTTATAAAAGATTTTGCAAAAGAGCAGGGATTAAAAACACAAAGAGTTTATGCTTCAAAATTTGATGATATGGTTCAACTTCTTCTTGAAGGAAAGGGAGATATTATTGCGGCAAACCTTACTATAACAGATGAAAGAAAAGAGAAAATAGGTTTTTCTGCAGCTCTTACAACAATTAAAGAGTTTCTTATTGGTAAATCAGATAAGGCAATTATCTCAAAAAAAGAGGATTTAAAAGGTTTAAAAATTGCAGTTAGAAAATCATCATCATATTTTAAAACAGTTACAGATTTACAAAAAGAGGTTGAGAATTTAGAGATAATTGAGGTTCCTGATAATTTAGATACAGAACAGATAATTCATAAAGTCTCTAAAGGTGAGTATGATTATACAGTTTGTGATAGTAATCTTTTTGACTCAATTACAAAATATAGAGATGATGTAAAACCACTATTTACATTAGCAGAAAATAAATCAATTGCTTGGGGTTTAAGACCAGATTCCATTGAATTAAAAAAAGAGTTAGATAATTTTATCACAGTTAATCATGTTGATTTATGGGCTCCTAGAACATTCAAAGATGATTTAAGTGGCTTAAAAAAAAGAAAAGTTTTACGTTTTATTACAAGAAACAACTCAACAACCTACTTTCTTTATCGTGGTCAATTAATGGGTTTTGAATATGAACTTGCAAAAGAGTTTGCAAAACAACAGGGGCTCAGACTTGAGGTTATAATCCCTCCAACAAGACAGGCAATGTTTGACTATTTAAAAGAGGGAAAGGGTGATATTATTGGTGCATCAGTAACAATAACAGATACTCCAATAGAGGGAATAGCTTTTGGTAAAAAATATAATAAAGTGTCTGAACTTCTTATCACAAGAGCTGATGATAACACTTTAAACAAACCAGAGGATTTAAAAGGTAGAAAAGTTGTTGTTAGAAAAAGTAGCTCATATTGGAAAACATTAGAAAAACTGAAATCAGAAGGGGTTGAGTTTGAATTAATTGCTGCACCAGAGGGTATGGAAACAGAGGAGATTGTTAAAAAAGTGGCTCTTGGTGAGTATGATTTAACTCTTGCTGATAGTCATATTGTTATGATTGAGATGACTCTTTCAGATAAAATAAAATCTGCATTTCCTCTTGGAGATGAAAGAGAGCATGGTTGGGTTGTTAGAGCAGAAAACAAAGAGCTTTTAGAGGCAATTGATAATTTCTTTAAAAAAGAGTATAAAGGGCTTATATATAATATAACCTATAACAAATATTTTAAAAATCAAAGAAGAATTCAGAAAATCTCTGCTCAAAGATCTGATAAAACTGGTTCAATTTCACCATATGATGAGCTTGTAAAAAAATATGCAAAAAAATATAATTTTGATTGGGTATTAATGAGTGCTCAAATGTATAAAGAGAGTCAATTTAATCCAAATGCAAAATCATGGGTTGGTGCACTTGGATTAATGCAAGTGATGCCACAAACAGGTAAAGAGCTTGGTTTTGATGATTTAGTTGATCCAGAAAAAGGGATTCATGCAGGTGTTAAATACATGAGTCGAATGAGAAAAAAATTCTCAGAAGAGCTTCCTGCAAAAGATAGAGTTTGGTTTGCTTTAGCATCATATAATTGTGGTTATGGTCATGTTTTAGATGCTCGTAGAATTGCAGAGATGGAGGGATTAAATCCTAATAAATGGTTTGGAAATGTTGAAAAAGCGATGCTTTTACTATCTGTTCCAAAATACTCCAAAAAAGCAAGATATGGTTATTGTCGTTGTGAAGAGCCTGTTGATTATGTTAGTAAAATTAAAACATACTATGAGGCATACATGAAAAATATTCCTCAAGATGAAAAAACAGATAAATCAATAGATGATAGTATTGAAGATAAGTAAAAAATAGAAAAAGTCTATTTTTTTGATTTATTTTAAATAAAGAAAGATCTATTTTTAGGAATATTATGCTTCATTTTATAACACTTTCAGTTTTTCCAGAGATATTTGAGTCACCACTAAATTGCTCTATATTTAAAAAGGCTCAACAGAATGAGATACTAAAGTTTACCCACTTTAATATCAGAGATTTTTCAACAAATAAACATAGAAAAATTGATGATACTGTTTATGGTGGAGGAGCTGGAATGCTTTTAATGCCTCAGCCCCTCTTTGATGCAATTGATTTTATAAAAAAAAATTATAAAATTGATAAGGTAATATTTTTCTCTCCATCTGGAGAAGTTTTAAACAACTCTATTGTGAAACATTATGCCTCTGAAACAGATAAAACATATCTACTTTTATGTGGACGCTATGAGGGTATAGACCAAAGAGTGGTTGATAGTTTTGTTGATATTGAGATATCTATTGGAAACTATATCTTAAGTGGTGGAGAGTTGGCAGCTCTTGTTTTTATTGACTCTGTTGGAAGATTTGTTGAAGGTGTATTGGGAAATGAGGAGTCTCTGATTGAAGAGAGCTTAACAGACTCTTTAGTAGAGTATCCTCAATATACAAAGCCAGCAGATTTTCGAGGATTGAAAGTTCCAGAGATTCTTCTTTCTGGCCATCATAAAAATATTGCAAAATGGAAAAAAGAGAAACAGATTGAGCTTACAAAAACAAAACGTCCAGAGCTTTTAAGTGATCAATTAAGATAGATTTTTTAACTCTTGATATGCCTGATTTATAACTTTTATTTTCTCTTCAGCTTTTGCTCTTTGCTTCTCATCAGGATATTTATCTGGATGCCATTTCTCAACAAGTTTTAGATATGCCTCTCTTATCTCCTTTTTTGTTGCTTTTTCTGAAACACCTAAAATCTCAAAAGGGGTTTTTTGAGGCTCTTTTCTTGTTTCCTGCTTTTTATTTGAGTTACTATTTTTTTCAGAGGAGTTTTGAGATCTATTTTGATTGCTATTTGTTGACTCTTTCCAACCACCCTTCATCTCCTCTTTCATCCTTTTAAGCTCATCTTCAATAGACTCTTTTTTATTTTTAGAGAATCCTTTATTGTATTCATATTGAAGATCTATATGATCCATCTCACTTATTCTCATTTTTTTAGCAATATATTCAAGACGATTCTCCTCTGAAACAGATATAACTCTATCTGCTGATGCAATATGATAACAAAGTTCTAAAATACTTAACTTTGTTGGATAATCAAATATCTGATTGATTTGATCTAATATTGTATCAATATCCACATTTTTCTGTTGGCTTGCTATTTTTAATGCCTCTTTTATTTGAATCATCTCTTCAGTAGATAATCCCTTTTTTTGAAAAAAATCACGTATTATTCGTATTTCAATTGGAGATAATGCTCCATCAGCTTTAGCAATATAAACAAAAAGTGTTACCAAATAGGCATGATAAACAGCTCGTTCCTCTTTCTCTGTAAACTCTTTTTTTTCATCACTATCATCTAAAAGAGAGTTTAATATATTACCAATTGGTCCCTTCATTAAAAAACCAATGGCAGCTCCAACCAAAATTCTTCCTAAAACCATTAGATACCTCATAATAGAGAAAACATTCTACAAAAAATAGTAACTTTTTTCAATTTTTATTTAAAATAATAGAGTTTTTAGATAGTTCGAAAAATTAATTCTATAAAAAATAAAAATATAGTATAAAAATCATACAATATAAACAACTAAAATAGTTTTATTATTATTAAAATAGTAGCTTTATATAAATCCTATTTATTGCAATTAAACTATATTTATGATAGTATCCATAGTTACTTTTGGGAATGAATATGGCAAAAGAGAATTATATTATACCAGTTTCTCAATTGAGAAATATTTGTAATACAAAAGATTTTCAATTTAAAACAACAAAATCTCTTAGTTCTGAAATAAATCCAATTGGTCAAGAGAGAGCAATTGAGGCAATTGAAACAGCATTAAACATACAAAAAAAGGGTTTTAACCTTTTTTTATCTGGTGAACCAGGATGTGGTAAATCATCAATAATAAAAGCAATTTTATCAAAAAAATCAGCAGAATCTCCAATCCCCTCCGATTGGATTTATGTTAATAATTTTGATAACGATTCACTTCCAATTCCAATATCAATGTTATCTGGAAGTGCAAGAGTTTTTGCAAAAGATATGGATCATTTTATAAATGATTTTATACTTCAGATTCCAAAACTTTATGAATCTAAACAGCTTAAAGATGAACGCTCCTCTATTCTTGGGGAGTATGATAATAAAGAGGGTGAGTTTGAGGATATCTTAGTTCAAAAAGTGGAAGAGATGGGTTTTTATATTGCTAAAACAGAAGAGGGATATATTGCAAATCCAGTTAATACAACAACAAAAGAACCAATGACTCAAGAGGATATTTTAAAACTTACAACAGAAGAGAAAAAAGATTTAGAGAAAAAACAGAAAAAAATAACAGAGTACCTTGATAATCACTATCGTGATATTATTAAAATTGAGAAAAATGTTAGAAAAAAACTTGAGAAACATCTTAAAAATGTTGTTGAACTCTCAATAATAGACTCTTTTTCTGAACTATCTGAAAAATATAAAACAGCAAAAGAGATAAAAAACTATCTCAAATCTGTTAAAGATGAGATTTTAAATAATGCAACTCATATAGTTGCTCTATTTATTGATGAAGATTTTCTTCAAATATATAAAAAATATAATACAACAGAGGATTTAACAAAACATTATAGAGTTAATGTTTTAGTAAATAATGGAAAATTAAAAGGTGCTCCAGTTATATTTGAGAACAATCCAACAATAACATCCCTTTTTGGTTCAATAGAGTATATTGAAGATCCTACATTGGGACCTGTAACAAGTTTTATTAATGTAAAACCTGGAAAAATTCATCTTGCTAATGGTGGTTATCTTGTTCTTGAGGCAATTGATTTATATAAAAATCCAAGATTATGGGAGATGTTAAAAAGAGTTATTAGAAATGGAGAGATTCAGATTGGTGATGACTCAATGATTCATACAACAAGAGTTTCTGTAAGAGTTGAACCACAACCAATTCCAGTAAAATTTAAAGTTATTCTTGTTGGAACACCTGAATTATATGATTTTTTTATGAATTATGATGAGGGTTTTGATAGACTATTTAAAATCAAAGCTGATTTTAATTCAGAGATACCAAGAACTATTGAAAATGAGCATAAATATGCCTCTTTTATTGGTTCAAAGTGTTCTGAGGATAATCTTCTTCATCTTGATAAAAATGCTGTTGGAAGAATAATCGAGTATTCATCAAGAATGGCTGATGATCAAATGATGTTATCAACCAATTTTAGTAAAATTGTTGATATACTTATAGAGGCTGACTATCTTGCAAGAAGCAGGAAAAAAACAGTTGTTTCAAGTATTGAGATTATTGATACTATAGACAAAATTGAGTATCGCTTAAAAAAAGAGGAGGAGATTTTTCTTCGATTTATTAAGGATGATATTATTAATATTGATACCCAAAGTGATGTAGTTGGTCAAATTAATGCATTAACTGTGTTAAGTTCAGGTGAATATGAGTTTGGTATTCCAGCAAGAATAACAGCAAAAACATTTGTTGGAGAGAGTGGAGTATTAAATATAGAGCGTGAAGTTCGAATGAGTGGTCAAATACATGATAAAGGTATTATGGTTTTAACAGGATATCTTGGAAGTGTTTTTGGTCAAAAAAGACCATTATCATTTGAAGCATATTTAACATTTGAACAACAACACTATCATGTTGATGGTGATTCAGCATCATCAACAGAGTTATATGCAATTCTATCAAGTCTATCGGAGATTCCTATTTCACAACGTCTAGCTGTTACAGGAGCAGTTAATCAAAATGGTGATATTCAACCAATTGGTGGAGTTAATCAAAAAATTGAGGGATTTTTCGATATTTGCAAACATAGAGGATTTTGTAAAAATGGAATAATAATTCCAAAGGCAAATGTTAGAAATTTGATGTTAAAAGATGAGATTGTTGAGGCTGTTAAATCTGGAGATTTTGCAATATATGCAATAGAGAGAATTGAGGAGGGGATAGAGTTATTAACAGGAGTTCCTGCTGGTTCTGTTGAAACAGAGGGTTCAATATTCTATCTTGCAGATCAAAAATTGAAATCAATATATAACACACTTAATGAGACAACTCAAAATTAGTATCTAAAAAATAAAAAAGGGAATCTAAGGAATTATAATTACTATATTATATAAGATTTTAATTATTGAATTTATATTAATATAGCTATTTTTTAATTTTGTAATAAAAGATTTTTCTCTCAGAAAATAGTATATTATAGTTATATTTTGTAAAAAAATTAAAAAAATACAATTTTTTCTTGTTTGAAAAAATGAAATATGTTACAAGTATTACAGGCTTTATGGGATGCTTAATGAAAGTTCTCATTGTTGAAGATGATATAGTAAGTAGAAATTTAATGCAGGCAATACTAAATCCTTATGCAAATTGTGAGGTTGCGGCAAATGGTAGAGAGGCTGTTGAACTATTTATCTCTGCATTTAATGCTGAAACTCCTTACGATTTAGTTTGTATGGATATAATGATGCCTGAAAAAAATGGTCACGAGGCATTAAAAGAGATTCGCTCTTTTGAAGAGAGTCAAGGAATTGGACAATCAAAAGGTGCAAAAGTGATTATGACAACTGCTCTCAGTGACTTTAAAAATGTTGCAGAGGCTTTTAAGTCTCAATGTGAGGGTTATTTAGTAAAACCAATAAGAAAAGAGAAACTCTTAAAAACAATTCAAGAGCTTATTCCTGAATTTGATTTTTTATAAAACTCTCTTTAAAAATTAAAGCTCTATTGAGTTTTATTAATTCAAACTGTAGTCGTAGGTAACTATATCTTTTGTAATATTTTTAGTTAGTCAAAAAATCAATGTAAAATATTTACATATAACAATACTTCAGAAAAAATTTTAAAAAGAATGGAATAGGGATTAAAAACAAAATCTATAATTTTATAATTAATAGAGTTAAAATTGGGTGTAATAGAGGGATATAAGGCAAGATTTTAGATTGAATTTTTATCAATTTAGCTACAAATATAACTCTATTTCTTAAATAGTATTAATATTAATTGTTATTGTTGTGGTGATAGTAGTGTTACTATAGTTTTATTGATTACTTTTTTTTGTTGGGAACAGATATATTTGTTCCTTATTGATTTTTCTAGCACTCATAAAATCTTGAATTCATACCTAAG
>JAFGXH010000156.1 GCA_016936735.1 bacterium | reverse complement strand
TTACTATCAAAAGATAAAAAATGTAATCTATCTTTTAAAGTATAAAAGTTATTTATAAAAAAATAGAGAAATAATATTTTTTTTGTAACTATTTAGCGGAAACCGGTTTTAGTTATTTTTTTTTAATTTTAAAAGAACCCCAAAGTAGGTAAAATGCTAATTTTATTTACTAAAAAGATGAAAAAGAAGAAAAATTCCCCATCGCCACGTAGTGGAGAGGGGGCTAGGGGGTGAGGGGAAAAGAAAAAAATAGTTTTTATCGTTTTAAGATGTAAGTAATAATTAAACAGAAAATCTATAATTTTTAAGGATTTTATGAAACTATATAGTGATTTCTCTTGGCTGTGGCCAATTGTTAGCCCCCTTAGTGAGTATGAACATGAGACAAATGAGATAATGAGATGGATTTCTGACTCCTCTGAAATAGAGGGGAACAGACTGTTAGACCTTGGATGTGGTGGTGGTCATCATGATTTCTTTTTTAAAAATAGATTTGATATAACTGGAGTTGATATTAGTGAATCAATGCTTCAGCTTGCAAAAAACCTAAATCCAGAGGTTAAATATGAGCAGGGAGATATATTTAACTATGAACCATCTGAAAAATTTGATGTTGTTTTTCTTGGTGAGGCTGCCGATTATATAAAAACTTGGGAATCACTTCAAGGTATGTTTAATAAAATAAAAAACTGGCTTAATCCTAATGGAGTTTGTGTTGCCTTTAGAAATATTTTAAAAGAGGGATTTATCCAAAATGAGACCAATATGTCTCAACATTATGGCAATGGTTACTCAATAACTTTTATTGAGAATAGATTTATCCCAGATGAGAATGATAATATATGTGAATCAACATATATTTATCTTATAAGAAAAGATAAAGAGCTAACTGTTCATACTGATAAACATGTTTATGGTATTTTTCAATCAAAAAAGTGGCATAAAACAATAGAAAATTGTGGTTTTAAACTAAAACATAAAACAATAAATGATATCCCAATGATTATGGGATTTTTATAATAGAGGTGTTTTGAAAGAGAAAATAGATGGGTATAAAAATCTATTAACAAATCAAAGTATCTATTTTGGAGATGCTCTTGTAATAAAAGAGATTCAATATAGATATGGTGGAATGATTACAAAAA
Organism: bacterium; assembly: GCA_016936735.1. Lineage (GTDB taxonomy): Bacteria > UBP6 > JAFGXH01 > JAFGXH01 > JAFGXH01 > JAFGXH01. The sequence continues at coordinate 3,072 of JAFGXH010000156.1, read as the reverse complement.
ATCATTTAGAGAGAGTAAGAGTTGTTGATAAAAACTCACTTGGTGAATCTTTATCAAATGTTGATATAAATAGTGCAATTTTACTTAAAAATGCTATAAAAAACTCAAAAGCATACTCAATTTTACCAGAGAAAGATGTGAATTTTGAGTATCTTTATCAACACAATAGAGTTGAAACAGAGTTATCTGATTTAAGTGAGAGATTTATAAAATCAATTGAGTCTCAAATTAATAAAAAATATCCTAAAAAAGATATTTTGTCACTTAATTTCTCAATAAAGCATTATCAAAAATCCTATGTTAATACAATTGGAACTCAAATTGTACAACATAGAAAATCATTTAATTTTCAGATACTTACCGATTTTTTTTATCATCAAGAGACAACCCCATTTTTATCAGAAAAAACTATAGAGTTGCCAACTTTTAAAAAAACCAAAAATAGCTCTATTAATTTAAAAAATATATATCTCTCACCAAAAAGCTCAGGCTTTTTAATAAATTATCTTTCAAAATTCTCAAAATATAGAGATATTTTACCAAAAATATCTATTGATTCATATATTTATAACTCACTTCAGGGTCATTTATATGATGATGAGGGTACAATTAGAAAAAAAACAGGTTATATTGAAAATGTAAAAGGGGTCTCTATTTTTGAAAAGGGGGAATATGGTTATCAATTCTACTCTTTTGATGACTCTAAATTTAAAACAGTTGGGGCAGATATCTCTATTGAAAGAGGAGATGAACTATTTTCAAATATAAAAAAGGGAGACTATACTATAATTGATTCAATATCAAATATAACATTAAAATCAAACCAAACAGAGTTTGATGTTATTCAAATTGATGCCTCATTAAGCCTTTATAAATCTGGAGTTTATGAGGGAAGTTTTAGAAAAAAATTGGGAATAGGATTTAATAGTATAAAAAATATGTTACGATTTTTTGAAAAAGAGGTAAATGGATTCAACAGTTTCTCAATTGAGTCTCCATATATTATGATAGAGTTGTAAAAAATATATTTTTATTTTTGGGATTAAAAATGGCAAATGATGATTTTTTTAAATATTTAGAGAAAATTAATAAAAGATATAACCGAAAAAAACTTCTTTTTTTAACACTAAAAATATTTGCTCCTGCATTATTTGTTTTACTTTTAGTTGCATTATTGTGGGGGAATATATTTTATGCACTATATAGACCTCAAGAGACTTTATCATATTTTAAAAATAACCCATTTAAAACAGTATATTATGGTGATGAGGGGAGAAAACTTTTATTAAAAAATGGGAAAACAGAGGTTTTAAAAAAGAAAGAGTATTTTAAATTGATAAAAAAGGAGTTATATTCACAAAAAAAACAGTTTAATTATACTCTTGAAAGAGATAATGGAGCTGTTGTAAGGGGCCAATTTATTGATAATGAGACAGTTCCACATTTTGATATAAAAAAAAGGGTTAATGATGGCTTAAAAATTAAGGGATATCAAATAGATAATATTTTATCCTATATAACAAATGGATTTAAAGGTATTATAAAAGGGTTTGACAAAAGCTACTATACAGCAAGAGTCTATACATTTATCACTTTAATAGATATAAAACAGCCATTTTTCTATATTTTTATAACATTTATATATATTGGATTTATTTTAACTAAAAAATATATATATGTTGCACCAGAGTTTTATATTTTTAATGGAGAGGCATATCCAAATTTTTTTCAAGTATCATCTGTTTTTGGTGCTTTTGCAGGATTTTTTAGTGCAATGATGCCTCAAAATGGGGCAATGTTATGGAGTTCTGGTTTATCAATATTCACAAGACCAAATGATTCATATTTTTCAACAATATTTGTATACCTACCTTGGGGATTTTTTATACTTTTCTCTGTTGCTGTTTTAGTTCAACTTTCAGATAAAATTGGTAAAAAATTTATCTGGTGGATACCATATATTATTTTATCAATACTATTTTTTACCCTTTTTGCATCTGGTTCAACTTTTGTAATGAAATTTATTGCATTTATTTTCTCTCTATTTTTTGATGCTGTTGGTGGTTGGAGTGGAGTAATTGAGGCATTTCTTGCATTCTCATTTATCTCATTTATATTCTCTCCAAACAAATTTAATCATAAATCAAAAGAGGAGCTTATTGCCTATTATAAAAGACAAAATCAGATTGCACAAAAACGGGCTGAAATTGAGAGATATAATCAGGCAGCATTTACTTGGAATCAAAATCATGATTCTAAAATGCCTATAAAAGATATGAATGATGCCTACTCTATATTTTAAATAATATAAATAAAAAATCACTATTTTTACTTTTTTTAAATTTAATTATCAAAAATAGATTTAACACATCTAAAACCAATTTTACTATTTCCCTTGTAGTTTTGTGCTGTTGATGTATGAAAAATCCCTTTTTCTCTACAATCAATTGTTATATTACTATCATAACTCCAAAAATCACCACCACAAACTAAAAAATAACTACTTCTTGCACTTTCAGTAACACTCCATTCAGCAACATTACCACTCATATCATATAAACCATATCTATTTGGTTTTTTTGTTCCAACAGTTTTAGCCTCTCTATTCCAGTTATTACAATTATCTCTAAACCAAGCAACCTCTTTTGGATTATCTCCTCCAGAATATTTGTAATTCTCTCCAGCTTTTGCTGCAAAGCTCCACTCTTGAGCAGTTGGAACTCTTTTATTTTTCCATTTACAATACTCTTTAGCTCCATTAAGTGTTATACAATTCATTGGTAATTTTCTATTTTTTGAACTATAATTACATTTTAATATTGTTAGAAAATTTTTTGAATCACAATAACCAGATTTTACACAATTTTCATACTCATCAACAGTAACCTCAAAAACATCTATTTCAAATACTCCAAAATCACTTTTGATTTTAACAGAATCTCCAATTTTTACGGAGCAATTAATACCAGAAAAACCTTTTGGACATAAATCTATATGTTCACTTTTTTTTCCACATCCAATAAAAGTTATAAAAATAATATAATAAAATAGGCATCTACTCATTATCTTCTC
>JAFGXH010000155.1 GCA_016936735.1 bacterium | reverse complement strand
TTTTTTATAATAATAAATCATAATATCTTCAAGTCCCTCTCCAAGTATTGGGGAGGGATTTAGGGTGGGGGTTCTTTTAAAATTTAAAAAAATAACTAAAACTAATTTCTGCTAAAGAGTTTTTATTTTACGAAATCTTTAACTGTTTTAATCATTTTTGAGATGTTTTTCTCAATACTCTCTTTACTACTATCTTTTACACTATAAAAAGAGAATCTTTCAACTTTTTTAAATCCACAAAATTTTAAAATAGATCTTTTAAAATTTCTAAAGTGATCATCTAAAAGAATATATTTTGAATAAAACTCAGGGGAGTCCATTGTGTTTATTATAAGAGATTTTTTGGTAGTTAATAGCCCTTTAGGAAATTTTGATGAGCTTTCATAGGCAAAATTAAGAACAAAAACTCTATCAATAAACCCTTTTAGTATTGCAGGCATATCATTCCACCATAAAGGATATATAAAAATAATAGAGTCTGCCCATTTAACAAGCTCTCTATAACTCTCTGTTTCACTATCTAAATGAAGATCTCTTCTTTTTTTATCTTTGTTAAAAATTAGAACAGGATTAAAACCATCTTTATGTAAATCAATGGTTTTAAACTCTTTTTTTGAGTTTTCTAAAGTTTTTTCAACATTTTTTAACAGCTCAAAATTTAAACTTTCCTCATTTGGATGTGCATAAACAATTAATGTTTTCATAATAAAATCCTATAAATAAAAAAATAGTCCCCTATTCTCTAATAATCAAAGTATAACAACAATTTATCATTTTTCAATTATAATAATTACTATTTTCTTTAAAAATATTTAAATAGGGTGAAATAGAGTATTTTTTCTATAAAATAAAGTAATGAACAGTGGGTTTTAACCCACTGAATTTGATAGATATTTATGGTTATTTAAATTGCATGAATCTAATAAACAGAAAATAAAAATCAACTATTTTCTAACTCTTTTTGAGCCTCAAGAACTCCATGGCAGGTTGCATAGGTTATTGAGCGACTCCATCCAGAGCAATCTCCAATAAATGAGATATTTTTAAAATAGTTATTATCAAGAACATTTGAGTAAAACTTAACCTCAACACCATATAAAAGATTATCTGGGCAGGTAACGCCTGGAATAACATTATTTAGCTGTTCTAAAAACTCAACAATAGCACATTTAGTTTTACTAGGGAATACAAGATTTAAATCACCTAAAATATAGTGTTCAGAGTCTAATGTTGGAGATACTCTACCAAGTTTTTTTGTTCTTTTTGAGTTTTTAAAATCTTTATATGTCTGAAGAATAACTTTTTTTCCTCCAGCCAAAATATTTGATAGTTTAGATATATGAGTTCCATATCCAACAGGATCATTAAAAGGGTGAGTAAAAGAGTGTGTAACTAAAACAGCAAAATTTGTGTTATCTGTTTTGCTATTAACTTTTGAGTGACCATTAACAGTAACAAACTCATCATCATTATATTTTTCAATTGTCACATAACCTGATGGATTATTACAGAAGGTTCTAACCTCATAGCCAGCAGATGTTTTAAGTTTAACTTTAAACTCATACATCTCCTCATTAATCTCTTTTACAATATGATTAGGAAGTTCAAAGCGAACACCTAAATCAACAGTAGTTGAAGCAAGAACTGTTTTAGGCTCTCTTGTTTTAATATTTTCAATAAGTTTATGTCCGCTTCTTCCAACACCAATAACAGCCTTATCGAATGTTTCAGAGATAGTCTCTCCTGTTTCAACATCAATATAGAGAACTGTCACAGAGTTATCCTCATTATTAATAACATCAACAACTTTAGTTTTAAATTTAAAGCTAATATTCTCTTTAGAGGAGAACTCTTCATAAATGTTTTGCATAACATTTTTTAGAAAGTCTGTTCCAATATGAAAAAACTCAGCAGATACAGGAAGGAATCCATTAACATAAAATCTTCTATAAAAATCGCTATTTTGAGCACCAAAAGAGACTCCGTGCTCTATTTTATCCTCTGAGACATCAGATTTTTTAAGGTAGAAATCTACAACTCTTTTTTGGAGAGCAACATCGATATCAAGAGTTCCCCCCATCTCTTTTGAGATGAATATTTTACCATCTGAACGGATTCCACTAAGACTTGAAGAGATAACATCTTTTGATTTCTCAAAAATCACCAATTGATGCTCTGAATTTTTTAGTTCTTCAACATAACCTATTCCAGCAGCACCAAACCCGATTACAGCAATACGTTTTTTCATATTTTCCTCACAATTATTGCACACGGGATATAAAATTAACATTTTTTTCAAAAAAACACAATTAAAAATTAAGTTTTATCTATTTTTAATCTAGTTTTCCAAAGATTTTATAGCTTTCTTACTTTTAAATAGATAAATATCGATTAATATTTTTATTTTGAGGGTAGATTTTTCTTAAAATCGAACACTCTTGAATTCATACCTATAGTAATTTGTTTTTTTCTTTTTCTCCCCCTCGCCAAGTAGTGGAGAGGGGGTAATTTACGAAGTAAATGGGGGAGAGGGAGATTGGAGAAGCAACAAAGCTAATATCTTTTCTCTTTTTTCCA
>JAFGXH010000154.1 GCA_016936735.1 bacterium | reverse complement strand
TTTTTTATAATAATAAATCATAATATCTTCAAGTCCCTCTCCAAGTATTGGGGAGGGATTTAGGGTGGGGGTTCTTTTAAAATTTAATCAAATAACTAAAACCGGTTTCCGCTGAATAGTTACAAAAAAATAGATAATAACAAATTCAATTATATATAAAATCCTTTTAAACTTTCAGCGGGTTAAAACCACGCTGTTCATTTAAAGAAAAATGAACAGTGTACTTCAGTGCACTGTATGTTTTGATTAATTTATAATTAATCAATTACGCAAGATTGCTATAACTACTTTTTTAATTTTTACTTTCTGTTACATCATAGGTACTAAACTTTAAATATAATCCAAACTCATGTAGATTCTCATTTTCAAAAATATTTATTTTATAATATGGAACAATATAAAAATATGAAAACAGATATTTTTCATATGGATCTAATATATATTGTATTGGAACTATAGGAATTGGAATACCAACAAAAAAATCATACATAAATTGATTTTTATCTTTAAATAGATATCCTACACCACCACCAAACTCAATAAAAAACCAAAAAGATAGTTCAGCCTGAATTAAACTGTTCCACTCTGAATTATTTGAAAATAGTTTATAGTTAGTTGATACTGTTACAAAAGTTTTTGCTGTATATGAAACATCAAAATTAAAAACAAAATTATCATTCATATAACCAAAAGATGGACCAACACCAAAATCATTTACATCTTTAAATCCCTCTAAAGAGAGAATAGATATTGAGAAAAAAAATAAAAATATCAAAACAGTTTTTCTAATCATAATTTTTCACACCAAGAGAAGGCATCTTTTGAAATAGATTCTAAAATGCTATTATAATTAATATTTTTAAGTGATACACAAAAAGAGAATGCTTCACTATCTATAACTTTTAAAGTTGATGGAAATGAAACAGATTCTAAATCTTTACATCTAAAAAAAGCTCTTCTAGGAATTACTTTAACACCCTCTGGAATATTTATCTCCCTAAGAGAAACACAATGTTCAAATACTCTTTCACCAATCTCAACTAAAAATTCAGAAAGCTCAACAGACTCTAGTCGAAGGCATCCTGAAAAAGCTGTTTTACCAATTTTTTCTAAATTTTTACCTGCCTTAACTTTTTTCAGCCATTTACAACCCTCAAAACTGCTTTTCCCAATAGTTTTTAGCTCATCATTAAAAACAATAGAGATTAAAACATTATTTGTTTTAAAAACATCCTCTCCAATATGATTAATCCCTTTTGGTAATATAATATCACTTAGATTACCAGAGCATTCAAAAAGTAAAACTTCATTATTTATAATCTCCGTTTTAAAACAGTGGTAACAATCTTGAAAAACTCTTTTTATTTTTGGTGGTAGATTCTCATCTTGATAATCTAATATATACTCAAGTTTATACTCTTTTTGATTACAAAAAACTTTTTTAATATTAATACAGTTTCTAAAAGAGTACTCCTCAACATCTGTTAAATTGGATTCAAAACATATAGAATTAATCTCTGTGTTATTTGCAAATGCCCACCCAACAATTTTTTTAACATCTTTTGGTATAATAATATCACCCTTTAGTTTTGTTCCATCAATAAGATTTCCATTAATCACAACTAAATTCTCATTGCTCTTTATTTTCTCTAACCAAGGGGTTCCCTGAAAAGCTCTTCTACCAATATTTTCAACACTCTCTGGAATATAAATTGATTCAAGAACTAAACAATCTTTGAAAACCTCATTCTCAATTGATTTCACCCCTTTTGGAATATTTACAGAGACTCCATTAATATTATAGCCATATAAAACATCATTAAAATCGATATCAAAACAGGATATTACTCCGATATACAACTCTTTTATTAATATAGGACTCTTTTTATTTTTTAAAGTATCTAAACCTGTAATCTGAAATATATCTCCATTAATCTCAATTGACTCTATTTTAGTTAAACCATAAAAGCAGTTTTTCTCTATAAATATTCTGTTATTAATAAAAAACTGCTCTAAATCAGTCTGATTTTTTTCTTTTTGAAAAAAAACATCAGAGTTTTTATTATAATTTTCAAAAATAATATTTAAAACATTAGAGCAGTTATAAAAAGCTTTTGAACCAATATTTATATCACTAAAAAATCTAATCTCTTTTAGTGAAAAACAGTTTGAAAAAGCCTTCTCTCCAATATTTTTAACATTTTTAAAATCAAAACTCTCAAGAGAGATTACATCCTCAAATGCAGATTTTCCAATTGATAGTTTATTAGATATATTTTCGGAATTAAAAAACTGATTCTTTATCTCTTTTATATCTTCAAATAGAAAATCGATTTTTTTTAGTGATTTGCAACCAATAAAAGCTTTATCTCCGATTTCAACACAGTTTACTAAAGATGCAAATTCAAGATTTTCACAATATGAGAATGCCTCAAACTCTATTTTTTTAACATTAATATCAAATCTCTCAATAGAGAAACATTTTGAAAAAGCTCTTGATTTTATAATATTAATCTCTGATGAAAAATTAATAGTTTTAAGATTTGAACAGCCTAGAAATGCTCCCTCTTCAATGGATTTAATTGTTGATGGAAAATATATCTCCTGAATATTCTGGTTTCTAAAAAATGAGTATGCTCCAATAGTCTCAACACCCTCTGGAATATAAACTTTGCCACTTGTAAATCTACCATCAACCAAAATATTTTTAATAATAACAGTTGGACTCTTCTCAATCATAGTTTGCAAAAATTTTGTCCCTAAAAAAGCATCCTCATGTATCACAACATTTTTAACTCCCCTCTCCACTACGTGGAGAGGGGTTGGGGGTGAGGGGAAAAAGATTTTATCATATTCAAATAACTCAAGATTTTTACACCCTTTAAAACACTCTTTGCCAAATGTTGATATATTTTTTGGAATCTCAAGAAGATTTTCACATCCGTAAAAAGATTGAAAACCAACCTCATCTATATCACCATCCACAGACTCAAGAGATTTACAAAATGAGAAAACTCCATCTGATAATCTATTAATATTTTTTGGGATAGATATATTTTTAAGTGATATAGCTCCAGAAAAACATCTATCACCAATATACTCTAAACTATCAGGAAATTTTATTGAGGTAATCTTACTATTTCTATAAAATGCACCACCAGCAATATATTTTATTGATTCAGGAATAGTTACATCACCATCAAAATTTTCACCAAGCCATAATATATAGTTTGGAAGAGGGTAGTTTTTTAAAATAGCCTCTGGAAAAACATTCATTCCTATATATTTTAATGTTTTTGGAAAATAGATTTTTTTTAGCGACTCACAGTTATAACACAGCTTCTCTGGAAGAGTCTCAACCCCCTCCTCAATAAAAAGTGAACTAAGATTTTTACAATAGGCAAACAGTCCAATACTATTTTTATTTAACTCTGAACTAATAGTTGCCTCTTTTATTCCAGATTCAGAAAAAACCTGATTCCCAACATATTTTAAATTTTTAGGCAAAGATATTTTTTTTAAAGATTTTGCTCTATAAAAACTCATTGTTCCTATAGACTCAAGTGACTCTGGAAAAACTATTGTAGATAGATTTTCACAACAATAAAATGCAAAATCTGAAATTATCTGAAGTTCAGAATCAAAAATAACCTCTTTTAAAAGTTTACATCTGTTAAATACCGACCTATTAATCGATTTTATATTTTTTGGAATTTTTATTTTATTTAGTTTAAGGCAGTTAAAAAATGCCTCTTCACCTATCTCAACTAAACTATCGGTTAAATTTATTGTTACTAGTAGTATACAATCAATAAAAGCCTCTTTCTCAATTTTTATAACAGTTTCAGGTAGAGTTATCTTCTCAATAAAACTACAGTTGGCAAAAGCTCTCTCTCCTATTACTGTTACCCCTTTTGGAACAGCAACATGCTCCTCTTTTCCAACATATTTTAAAACTGTTGTTCCAACAATTTTAAAATCCCTTAACATCTGCTCCTGAATTTGAGAAATTAACTTTGGTGAACTATCAAAATCAATATCAATTCCATCAACAGAGTATATACTATTATTAATTGTGATATTTGAAAGAGCACTGCAACCCATAAATGCTTTAGAATCGATTATAATATCACTATTTAGAAAAATAATATGGCTTAAACTTACACAGTTTTTAAAAGCATTCTCTTTTATCTCCTTTAATGTTTCTGGAAGGGTGATTGAGAGAATCCCTTTTTTATCTGAAAAACATCCACGCTCAATAGACTCTATTCCATAAGGAACAACAATATTTCTTGTGTTTGCAAGAGTTTTTCTTAATGATTTCCCTTTTATATCGAAAACTTTAAAGCAATCCTCTGCAATAGATTTTATTATATGGTTACAACTCTCTAACTCAAGTACATCAATCAAACTATTAAACTTATAAATCTCACCATTATCAAACTCAAAATAGTTTATCTGTGATGAACCAGTGAATATATCAATAAAACTATTATCGATTTGAAGTTCTGATGATAGTTTAACCTGTTTTAATTTTTCACAATTAAGAAAAGCCTGTGACTCTATCTTTGTAATAGATGATATATCAATATACTCAAGGTTTCCACAGGATAAAAAACTGCACATCTTTATAGTTTTTATATTTTTTGGAATTGAGATTTTTGTAAACGAGTGGCATCTATTAAAGGCATATTTACCAATTGATTCTAAAGATTCTGGAAGCTCTAAATTAGATAAATATTTACAACCTTTAAAAGCCTCATCTCCAATATGCTTTAGATTTTTTGGAAGTTTAATCTCTTTTATAAAAACATTACCCTTAAAAGCTCCATCACTAATAATCTCTATATTATCTGGAATCTCAATAAAATTATCTTTTCCAAAGTATGAGATAACTATATTATTATCTATATTTAAGCCCTCAATCATAAAAAAACCTTTTAACAAAATCTAAATTCACGCAACTATTATATTTAAAAAATAAAGAAAATTCTAGTATATAATTCTGAATAGTGTTTGAATATGAAAAAGAAATTATTTTTTCCCCTCACCCCCTAGCCCCCTCTTACTCGCACCCTAAAAATGCTTTAGCATTTTTAAGGAACCCACTTCTACGTGGCGAGGGGGAACAACATAAAATCTATTTAATTATTTTTTATAATAATAAATCATAATATCTTCAAGTCCCTCTCCAAGTATTGGGGAGGGATTTAGGGTGGG
>JAFGXH010000153.1 GCA_016936735.1 bacterium | reverse complement strand
AAATTAAAATATGAGAAGTAGATTGTTAAAATAAGATTTTTTTATCTTTATCTTTTGTAAAACAACAAATAGAGAACATTAGACATGAATTCAAGAGTATAGACTCACTCGAAAAATCTACCCCCAAAAAATATGAATTATAAGATTAAATAAAATAGAGATTATTTATGCAAAAAAGCTTTTAAATTTATCAAAGAATGAGTCATCTGATTTATCTGAATGACCACAAAATGGGCAAATTTGTAGTTTAGAGGAGTACTCATTACCACATTTCTGACATTTTGTTTTCTCTGGTATTGGAGATTTTTCAGTTACAAAATTTCCTGAAATTGCATCTAGGTAGCTTCCATTTCTTGCCCAATGATCAAGCTCTCCTGCTCTCCAAACAGGAAATGGGTGGGTTATATTTATCTTTTTGAAAAAACTATACACTTTTACAATAATAGACTCATCCTCAAGTTTTCTAGCAGCATCACCCTGCTCTAAAAATGCTCTAAAGTCATAATCATTTTTATCTCGAACACCAGCAGCAAGTTTTAGTGTTAATGTATGTGCACTATGCAGTTTTTTTGTTGCAAGAACAGCAAGTCTATCAGCAGAGAGTTCAGAAGCTCTATCCCAAGCAAGAAGAGCATACTCTAGTGGTGCAATAAGTTTTCTTCCAATTCCAAAAGTTATATCTCCAAGCAAAACAGAGAGAGTTCCAATCAGACGTGCAGACATTTTATATAAAACATGATTTAATTTTATATGTGCTAACTCATGAGCAATAATATTAGCAAGTTCATCATCAGTCAACTCCTCAAGAGCTGCTGTTGTTATTCCAACAAAATGTTTCTCAACACCAAATGTATGAGCATTTATAAATGGGTATTTAAAAACAAAAAACTCTGGTTCATAATCAAAATCATAAACAGCTAACATCTTTTTATATATTTTATAAAGCTCTGGAAACTGCTCTTCAGAGACTTTTAGATAGTTTTGATAGTATAAAATCTTGTAAAACTTCTCACTTGTATTGCTAACAATAAACTTTAAAATGCTATGAATTGCTGGAATTTTTTGAAGTGTTTTCATTGTAGAGGCATCAAGAGGATGAATAAAATCGTTATAATTTAAAAAGCTTATTTTCTCATCAGTTGCTAAAAATATATTTTTTTTACATTTTCCACAAACAACACTATCTGTTTGATAAAGTGATTTCTCTCTTGAGACTTTATTTTTTTGTCCACAATGTCTACATTTTAAAACTATTGTATCCTCTGTTGTTTTTTTATTTGCCATGGTATAAACTCCTTAAAATAGTAACTAATTATATATAAAAATATCTGCTGTTACAATATTTTATAATAAATATTGTAAAAATAGTTATGTAAAACTATTTTTTCTACTTAAAATAAACAATATTTCTCATTTTATATTTTATAAAAAACTATTTTAGCTACTATTTTTTATTTAAAAAAAATCTAGAATCTATTGAATTTGATTATTATTGTTGTTTTCTGACTCTTCACTCTCAATAACAACTATATCTAAAGCAATATCACCCCCATCCTCATTTTTGCTTGGAAGATATTTTACTTTATCACCAAGTTTTAAATCATAAAAGCTTATATTTCTAAGCTGTGAGTGATGAAAATAGAGATTAAATGGATGTTTCTCAATAAAACCATAACCATTATGAAGACTAAGAACTTTACTCTCTTCAACAAAAGCACCCTCTGGGTATGTAAACTCGTTTTTAGGTTTAACTGGTGCTTGAGGTTGTGGTGTTGGAAAATCTGATGGAAAAATGTTTTTTGGTATAAATAGATTATTTATAATATAGTTGTCTTGTAAAAGCCTATTATTAATAAGTTCATGCATTGCAACAGGATATGTTACAGTCTCTAATAAATCTTGAGCAGTTCTTGTAGTTTTTCTCACATTGAGTTCATCTGTATATTCAAAATCCCAAGATAACAACATAACTTTTGTTCCAAGAGAGTTTAATTTTCTAATAAGAGGAACAAAATCACCATCACAGGCAACAAGAACAACAACATCAAATCTTTTGTGATATGTTGTTTCTAAAGCCTCTAATGCTAACCAAACATCAATTCCCTTCTCCTCTTTTTTACCATTATTAACTTTTACTGGTAGATAGTGAGTTGTAACCCCTTCAGACATTAAAATATCATCAAAAACTCTATCAAAATATAGTAAATTAGTTTTTTCAAGAGCCTCTTTTGCACTCATTCTGCCTCTAAAATAGTGGGCATCAACTATTTGGCAGTGTCTAAATCCTCCAAGATGATCTAATTCGAATTCAGCAACTTTATGTCTTATAAAATCATGAAGTCCCTTTATACTAATTCTACTTTTTCTATCATGATGATAGTTATAATAATTACTAACATGATAGAAATAGTTCCCATCATAAAAAACACCTATTCTTGTTAGTTTTCTGTTTTGCATCATATATTATCCCCCAAAAAAAAATCATGAGCTTTTGATTGTATTGTATATTATTATTGTAAAAGAATCAACAAAAAATTATCAAAAATTTAACACAATGATATTTGAGATATTTTTCCTGCAATATTCTGTGCAATTTTAATAAAAATCTCAAAAAGAGGATTGCTTTCGTCCCATACAGCTGGCATTCCTTCATCACCCCCTTTTCTTATAGAGATATCAATTGGTATCTCTCCAAGAAATTGAATATTATTTTGTTCTGCAGCCTCTTTTGCTCCCCCTGTTGAGAAGATATCAGTTCTTTCACCACAATGTGGACATAGAAAATAACTCATATTTTCTATAATTCCTAAAATTGGTATTTTTACTTTATCAAACATATTCCAAGCTCTTCTCACATCACTTAATGCAATATCTTGTGGTGTTGAAACAATAACAGCTCCTGTTGCCTGAATATTTTGTGCAAGAGCCAATTGAACATCTCCTGTTCCTGGTGGTAAATCAATAACTAAATAGTCTAAAACACCCCATTGAACATCTTTTAAAAACTGTAAAAGAACACTCTGAAGCATTGGTCCTCGCCAAATTAAAGCCTGTCCCTCTTCAACAAGAGAGCCTATAGAGATCATTTTTACGCCATATCTTTCCAAGGGAATCATTATGGTTCCATCAATAGTATAAACAGGTTCATCTTTTGCACCCATCATGAGATTCATGCTTGGACCATAAATATCAGCATCTAAAAGGCCAACTTTTGCACCTGTTTTTGCTAGTGCAACAGCAAGATTAGCAGCAACAGTTGATTTTCCAACACCACCTTTTCCAGAACCAACAAGAATTGTATGTTTTACTCCAGGAATTAAATCATCCTTTTTTGTTTTTTCTCTTACTTTTCCTGTCATTTCGATTTTAATCTCTCCAACTCCAGGAATCTCCTCTAAATGTTTTCTTACATCAGCCTCAATCTCCCCTTTCAAAGGACAGGCAGGAGTTGTTAACTCAATAGTTACATTGATTTTATTCTCTTCATGAACTATTAGATCCTTAACCATTCCTAAAGATACAATATCTTTATGAAGCTCAGGGTCTATAACTTTAGATAGAGCATCCATTATATCTTTTTTTTGTAACATATATAAAACCTCACAAAATAAACTATTATACTATTTTTTTGTTAAAAAAAGTGGCCAATTCTCTTAATTTAACCATTAAAGATGAGAATTGATCTAATTGTAATGATTGTTCTCCATCACAAACAGCACAACTTGGCTCTGGATGCATCTCAATCAATAAACCATCTGCACCAACAGCAAGAGAGGCCATTGCTAATTGAGGAACTATTTTAGAGTTTCCTGCTGCATGAGAGGGATCTACAATTATTGGTAGATGAGTTTTCTCTTTTAAAAGAGCAACAGCAGTTAAGTCAAGAGTTGATTTATATTGAGTTTCAAATGTTTTAATTCCTCTTTCACACAATATAACATTATCATTACCCTCAGACAAAATATAATCTGCAGCAAGAAGTAATTCATCTATTGATGCTGATAATCCACGCTTTAATAAGATTGGTTTATCAATTTTTCCAAGCTCTTTTAAAAGTGGATAGTTGTGCATATTTCTTGCACCAATCTGTATAATATCACTATACTTTATAGCCTCATCTATAGTTCTAATATCAAGAAGCTCTGTTACAATTTTTACACCAAAATCATCAGAAACCTCTTTAAATATCTCAATACCATCTTTTCCTAAACCTTGAAAAGTGTATGGTGATTTTCTTGGTTTATATGCTCCACCTCTCATAAAATGTAACTGTTCATCTTTTACAAATTGGGCAGTTCTATTCATATACTCTCTATTTTCAATAGTACATGGACCAGCAATAATTATAAAATCTCCATTTGAGTAGCTAAAATCATTAAAATCTATAAAAAAATCAGATTTAATCTCTTTATTGCTTAAAATATATGGAGTTTTAACATCAAAAACTTTATAACTATCGAATTTTTCAAGTAGATATTGCTGTTTTGAATCTATTATGAATAGATTTTTATGTTTGATGAAAGTGAACTCTTTTTGATGCAGCTCCAATTTTTGCAAAAATAGTTCAGATAGGTGGTTATGTTCAAACATCACAATCATTCTTTATGTATATTCCTTAAAAAATAAAAAATCAAGAGAAATCTTTTAGTATCTTTGAAATATGGTTAGTTGATGATAAAAAATATCTTTCAACCTCTTTGTGTACTAAAAAATAAACAAATTTTTTTGATTGTTTAGTTACTATACATTCTATTTTATAACTTTTATAAAATTATATAATAAAAATAGTATATTACAATAAAAAATTAATTTTATTGTTTAAAAAATATACAAATTAAAGTTATTTGTTAAATTTTATTTGTAATAATCTTTTTTATAAGAAAAAAATAGAAATTATTAATTAAAAAGATGCATTAAGAGAGGCCATAATTAAAAGACTCCAATTATCTGAATTAGATATTGATTTTAGGTATGCTGTTTCAAGTGCAACATTTCCATTTTTTTCAAAAAAGTATTTTGCACCAATTTTTCCACCCATTACATCTTTCATGAAAAACTCATCAGAAAGGGCTCTAATTATTGAGTTATCTTTTTTATATGAAAAAATAATCTCCCCTTCAAAATCAGCTCTTTTATATGATGAACCAATGTCAAATCCCCATTGATCACTATCCTCTGTTACATTAAAACTACCATTTGCAAATAGTTTCACCATCTCTGTTGAGTATTTAACTCCACCTGTTATAATAATAGAGTCTGCATAACCATTAAATAGTGAGTATAGAACAGAATCATCACCATGAATACCAACATAACCCAAATAAAAAGAGATTTTATCAAATGTTGCTGTTGCCATTAAGGAGTGAAGAACAAGAAGATTGTCTATTTCTATATTTTCTATTGATGAGTTTAAAACAGAGGCTAAAGCATTGATTTTTATAGGACCTAAATTTATAAAACCAGAGAGTCCATCAAAAAATAGTTCATTGGAAAACATATAGCTATTTTCAAAAGGGGTTAAAAATCTACCAAATCTAACCTCACCCTTTTGGGTTGAGTATGGAGCAATAGATAACTCTGTTATAATTGGGCTAAGTGAACCACTTTTTCCAAAAGAGCTCCATCTACTAAAATTTCCTACTGAATACTCTGGACTATCTGAAGATAATAAAGAGTATTTATTTATAGAACCAACTCCAATTTTATAATCAGATGTTTTCCTTTTGTAGTCAATAAGAAAATTATATTTTCCTTCAAAATTTAATGTTGATAATTTATTTGTTTCACTATCTACTTTTGATTCAGATTTT
>JAFGXH010000152.1 GCA_016936735.1 bacterium | reverse complement strand
TTTTTTATAATCAAAAAATGTTATAAAATATATTTTTAAAATAAACAAGAAAAAATATCTAACACTATAAAATATTCAAATTGAATAGTTTAAGCTTTTCATAATATAAAATTATTATGTGATAATCAATTGAAAATTAATTAGAGTTCTCCTCAATTTTTTTAAGGAGTTTAGGAAAGAATTTCATTATAAAATCTATTTTCTCAATATCGAATTGATTTGCATAAAAATAGAGTCCATTTGCAAAATCTTTAAGAGATGATATTTGATTTTGTTCTGAGAATTTTTTTAAACTTAAAGAGAAATTCTCAATATCATCAACTATTCTGTTTTTATTTATTCTGCTCCACCAAGGTAAAAATCTATTTTTTAACTCATCAATAATATCTTTAGAAAAAACTGTATTTTCCTCTAATTTTTCATCAGAACCATCTATTTTTTGAGTTTTTTTCTCAATTTTAATCTCTGTTACATCTTTGTAATCATGTTTTATATAGTTACAAATAAGCTTAAGAAGTCCATTTTTATCAACAGGTTTAGACATAAATTCATTAAAACCAGCCTTTTTTATTTTATCTAAATCTGTTTTCAATGCATATGCACTTAATGCAATTACTGGTAAATCTTTTGTTTTTTCATTTAATCTAATATGTTTTAATGCCTCAAATCCATCCATAATTGGCATTTTTAGATCCATTAAAACTAAATCAATATTTTCATATTTTTCAAGCATAAAAAGGGCCTCTTCACCATTATAGGCCTCTAAAACAATAAGATTTTTATATGAATCTAAGAACTCTCTAATTAATTTCCTATTAAGATCTAAATCCTCAACAAGAAGTATTATTGAATCTTGAAATTGAATCTCTTTATTTTCATTAAAAGATGTTTGCTTTAACTCTTTTTGAGTTATTTTAATTTTATTAAGTAGTATTGTAAAAGAACTTCCCTCATTAATTTTACTGTTTACTGAAATAGAGCCATTCATAAGAGAAACTAATTGATTACAGATACTTAAACCTAAACCACTTCCCTCATATTTTCTATTAATTTGATTCTCATATTGCTCAAATGGTTTAAATATTCTTTCAAGTTGACTTGATGGTATTCCTATTCCTGAATCATTAACTTTTATTATTAAATCAAGTGTGTTGTCTTGAAATATCTCAAATTGTACCTCAATATGTACAAATCCTTTTTCTGTAAATTTAATAGCATTTGATAGAAGATTTCCTAAAATCTGTCTAACTCTAGTCTCATCTAAAAGAAGAACTGATGGTAACCCTTTTTGTATTGTTATTGATAGTGATAAACCCTTTTTTACCGCATGTAAGGAGAATGTATTTTTAATATCAAGAAGAAGTTCAATAATATTTACAGCCTCCCAATGTATCTCTAATTTTTTAGACTCAATTTTTGATAAATCCAAAATATCATTAAGAAGAGTTAAAAGAGTTTTTCCACTAGATTTAATTGAGTCAATATAGTATCTCTGTTTTTCATCTGTAATTAATGATTCTAAGAGTTGAGAGAAGCCTTGAATTGCATTAAGAGGTGTTCTAATTTCATGACTCATATTGGCAAGAAAAATGCTTTTTGATTGATTTGCTATCTCTGCCTCCTCTTTTGATTTTACCATCTCATCCATTAGCATTATTTGGTTGGTTATATTTATTTGAAAACAGGTAACACCTATTAATCTATTATCATCTGTTTTTACTGGATGATATCTTACCTCATAGTATAAATTACCATCTTTTAAAGATGAATTTTGTATAGTGTTATTATCTCCTTTTTCTGAATTAAAATTTGAGTTTTCTGATGAATCATAATTATCAATAAAAATAAAAGACTCCTCTCGAAGAAAAACCCACTCTATATGATTTCGTATAATCTCTATCTCATCTTTTGAGAATGGGATTTGAAAAAGATTCATTTTGTAATATATATCAATACCATATCGTTTTTTTATATAATTGGAGTAAACTTTATTAAAAAGAGTGATCTCATATTCTCGATTGATTGCAAAAATCATAATATCTTCTGGGCTTTCAAGAATTGATTTCATTAAAGCATTATACTCCTCTTGTTGTTCTTTAATAACTTCAAGATCATAAATATAACGAGTTAATGACTTTTCAAGCTCTCTTCTAGCTGTAATATCTATTCCTAATGCACTAACTCCAACAATATTTTCATCTAAGTCTTTTATTGGAACAAATGTTGTTTCAAAAAAATTATCCTCAATTTTACAAACATTTTGTATTGTATCTCCATCTAAAGCAGATTTTAAGCCATCTTTTGTATTTTCAAAAACTCTGTTTTCTGTAATATTTTTACCAATAAATTCACTTGGATGAATATCAAGAATTCTTAATGCTTTTCCCTCTATAAAATCACATTTTCCTGTTTTATCAACACTCCATAGTATAATTGGTAGATTTGCAAGAATTGTGTATAGTTGAACCTGTTTTTGATATAGTATTTGAGAGACCTTTTTTTGCTGTGTTGTATCTATAAATGATAATATAACTTGAGAAACTGCCCCTTCTCCATCTAAAATTCCATTTGCAGAGATATCACCATAATATTTTGTTCCATTTAATTTTTTTAAAGATGCACTTAAACGATAGTTTTTAATTTTTCCATCTATCAATGCCTGAAATAGAGTTTCTGCATGCTCTTTTTCATCATCATCAAAAAGAGATAGATAGTTTATTTTATTGATTTTATTTATATTTTCTGATTTATTAATAGTGTAATCAAAGTCTGTTGTATTCTCTTGATATTTAATTTTATTAAAATTATCATATTTTTTTGAAAGCTCCTGATTATTATCTAATATAATATAGGAGAATCCAATTAATATCGAAAAAAGATGATTCATGCTATCAATTTCACCATCTCTTTCAACAATACATAAAGCTATACCTGCCTCTTCAAAGTAGTTTTTAAATTTTGCTTCACTCTCTTTAAATGCAATGTGATACATCTCTTCACCACTTTTATCTATTACAATTCCCCGAAAGCCAATAAGCTTCTCATTTTTTACAATTGAGGAGTAGTAGACATCAAAAGAGAATTTTGTACCATCCTTTTTTACTCCAGAGTAGCTATTTGATTTTCTACCCATAGAGTTAAAATTTTGTATTGCATTCATCATGTTTATTTTTTGACGCTCATGCTCTTTTTTATCAAGAATATCAAGAACATTTATCCCTTTTTGGAAATCCTCTTTTGTATATCCAAATAAAGAAAAAGCATACTCATTACCAAATGTTACTTTTCCATATATATCAAACTCAAATATAGGAATTGGTATTAATTTTATAAACTCTTTATATAACTCTAAATCATCTAAACAGTGTGAAATATTACTATCAGTATCATTTTGATTTATACTATTTTGATTATCATTAAATATCTTATTTTTCTCTTCAATAATTTGATTAATAAGCTTTTCAAAATCCTCTTTGGTAGATATCTCGCTATTTTTTACCAATTTTACTATATTGTTTTTGATATCTTTCATAAAAAATCCCTTCAATTCAATATAAGATATTATCGGAATAATTCAGAATAATCAATAATAAAAGTATTAAATGTCATTATTTTTTTATAATAGATAATTTATTAAGTGATTGTTTGACATTATCATTATAAAATTATAGACTACATATATGAATCAAAAATTTTTTGATTAAAATAAAAAATATCCATTAGTAATATTTTAGATATATTTATTAAACTATAATACAGAATGAATATTTGATTAGAAAAGATTATCAAAGAATTTTGAATAAATAAAAGAGTGTTGAGTATTTTTATCAATAAACTTTTAACTAAAAAATTGAAACTCTATTAGCAGTTTTATTTGGGGGAATGATGGATAGTAATAGTTTAATTTTAGAGGGAAAAATTCCATTTGATTATCCTGTATCTGACTATTTAGATGCAGATATTGGTGATTTTGTTTTATCACCACCACTTCTATGGATTGAAGAGGGGTTTTCAAAAGGTGGAGATAAACAAAGTTTCATATATTATGGTGGTTATTTAAAAGAGATATCAACATACTCAAGTATAGTTGAAAATTTAACAAAAAAAGAGAGTATAATTCCAAATAGTATGATTATACCAATAAAAAAGGGGGTAAAAGCAGAGGTTGGTTCTATTATTTTAACACATTGGGAATCTGGTTCTGGAATGCAGAGAGCAATTGTAATTGAAGGGGGAACAGAAGAGGAACCAATGGTTCGTTATTTAGATTTAGATTATGAAAATCCAGCTGGTGTTGGTAAAAAAAGTGATAGATGTAAAAAAAATAGATTTCATTTGTTAGAAAAAGAGTATCAAATTGGAACATCAATAGCTGAGAAAGATGGTGTAATATATAAGCATTGGCAAATTCTTAATATTATTGATGATAAAATATTAGCTCTTGGTTTCGCAAATAAAATAAAAGTAATAGATAAAACTCAAACTATTCCAATTCCCATAAAATATATACCAACTATTGGTGAAACAGTATTTGTTGTTGTTATGACATCATTTAAAAAAGGTGTTGTAGTTGATATTGATGAAAAAATAGGTAGAGTATTTGTTGAGTATGATTTTGGTAATAAAAAGGAGATAAAAGCTTTCCCTTTTGGAAAAATAATTAAAGAGCTTCCATAATATCTTAAATTCTTGATTTTATATTTTTATGATTATTTACAACTTGATATAGTAAAGCCTGTTGATTTTTTCTCAAAAGAGAATCTTGGTAATGTGTAACCTTTTTTTCCACCCTCAAACTCAGAGCGTGCTGTAAAGTAATAGAGTCTACAGAATTTCTCATTTTTTGCTTTTGATAAAACATAACCACTTCTAATTTTATGTGTTGGAATACCATAACTATTTTTATAAATAGTCCAATCAGAGTGTGTTAAGCCAATTTTTGAAACACTCATTCCATTATCATAAACAGCCTTTTTAAAGGCAGCTGATACAGATTTATCCTGAAATTTTGCTTTTGCATCCCAACGATTTTTTGTTGATGTTTTTTTCAATATTTGTGAATATGGTTTTGCTAACTCTATAATATCTTTAAAATAGTCTGCTGTTAACTCTATTCCTAACTCTTTTGCAAGTGGAGAGTAGGTTAAAACTAAAGAATCAACAACCTCTTTTGGTTTTTCTAATCTTGGAATATCAAACTCATATAATTCACCCTTCTCCTCTAAATTTTTTAAATGAGCTGTAATTGCAGATTTGTGTTTATTTAAAACATATAAAAGAACTCTTTCTGCATATGATTTAAAATATGTTTTCCAGTTTTGAGCCACATCACAAACAGATTTTGGATGATCTGAGCTTCCCTCTTTTGAAAAAGTTGAAACATTATCATATTTTCCTGCTTTGCAATCTTCAAGAAAAACTGTTTCCATTTTTTTTGCTTTTTCAACATCTTTAAGAAGAATATCTGCATTCTCTTGAATATATTTTTTAGGGTCTGTTTTCATTCCCCAAAGAGAACCAATAACTCCATGTTCTCTAACTAAATTTCTAAAACTATCAGAGAGTTTAGATGCCTCTTTTTTTGCTTCAGCATCCTGTTTATTTTTATTTTCCCACTCAGGTATTTTTTTCTCTGCTTTTACAAGATATTCAGATGCTTTTATAAACTCTGCTATTTTTTGATTTTGTGTTTCAACATTATCAACAGCTTTTCTAATGTTTTTAACAACAGATTTACAACGATCTAAATCCTCTGGATGAGACTCAATAGGGCAATATTTGTTTAATTGTTCAAGATTGGTTTTCATAGAGTTTCTAACTTGCCAATCATACTGCTCCCCAAAAAGATAAAAAGCAAAAAAAAGTGATAAAATAGCTATTTTTTTCATAATACACCTCTAAAGTAAAAAAGTATTCTACAACAATTATCAAATTAAAACAATGAAATAATATCTTTATAAAAAGTTCTATGTTTTTGTATATATTTTTATAACTTACTATTATTTAAGGATAATTTAATCATTATAATCTATTTTAATAAAAGGGGATTTTGCTGTTTTTGTTTTACTATTTTTTCTGAATTTTAATGTTATAGATACAGAAATTTTCTCTATTTTTATACTCTGTATGCTCATTTTTTTTTGTAAGGAACAAAAATTTTTGTTCCTTACTTCTTAAAACCTAAAAAATGGTATAATTAGTCAATTGTATGAGATTTTGGATTTGCACTACTATCACCACTTATAATATTCCATTCAGAGATATTAAATGTTGCATTTGGTGCTGTTACAGATGATTTTCTTTGAACAATTTTGTCTAAATATTCCCAATCTTTTCCTGTTCCATCAACTCCAATAACTCCATAAGAGTCAACAAGATCTCCACTTGAGTTAAAAAGGGCATAAACATCATCACCATTTCCATTAACACCATTTGCCTGTGCATCGGCTGTAACTCCAAATAGTGTATTAAAGGCACTAAGATTATATACTAAAACCCAAGTTCCTCCAGCAGGAATTGTGATTGTTAATGGATAATTGAGAGGTGTATTTGTTGTACTTCCATTTGAGTATAGTTTTAAACTCCATCCATTTAAATCTACTGCAGATGTTGAGGAGTTATAAAGTTCAACAAAACGGGCATCTGCAACTGTAGGATCAGCCACTTCACTTATTAACACTCCTCTTTGAGCCACACTACCTTGAGATATATTTGCAATACAGGCATCAGATGTTGCAAATGTTTGGCTATTATTATAACTTACACCATTTTTACCACAGCTATACCAATTAGAGCCATTATCAACAGAGAATTGAAAATAGTAGTAGTATGCACCAGCTGTACTAAAAGAGAGTGAAACAGAGTATTCATCATTTGAGCCACAATCACTACAACTTGTGTTTATTGCTCCATCTGATGAGCATTGAGGATTTGTTAATGATGATGATGTACTCCAACAAACTCTTCCTCTAACAACACTATTAGATGTTCCAGAGCCTGTTAATCCTGAAACAAGCAATCTGCCATAAACTGTTTCTGATTGAAGTGTTTGTCCTGAATATGATGGATTTGGGTATTGTAGTTTACACCAATCAACACTATAAGCAACACAATTTCCATTACTTAAATAGTATCCTGTATCACAAGATTCACAGTTATCACCTGCATAACCATCTTCACATAAACAGTATGCTTGATTATCCTGTTCAACACAAATACCATTGTTTGAACATGTAACTCCATCACAAGGTTCAGGGTTTAGAACACAAGTTGATCCCTCTAGATGATAACCAACTGCACAAGTTTCACAATCATCACCAATATATCCATCATCACAAATACATATAAACTCATTATCTTCAGAGTAGCATTCACCATGATTTGAGCAGGTAACTCCTGCACATAAATCAACAACATCTTGAACACAAGATCCATTCTCTAAATGATATCCTGTTGAGCAACTACTACAGGATGTTCCTGTATATCCAAGACTACAACTACAAACTCCAGTTCCTGTTATTCCTTGGTCACAAACTCCATTACTATTACAAGGTGTTAATGCACCTCCAGGACACTCTAAACAACCACTTCCATAATGATATGGCAAACAGCTTTGACAAGAGCTACCAGTAAAACCATCATTACAAACACATACTGGATTACTATTTACAACAGCACAAACTCCATTTCCAGAGCATCCAATTCCATCACATGGGTTTGCATCTTGAATACAGTTTAATCCACTAACATGATAACCATAGTCACAAATACAGGTTGGATTCCCATTTTGAACAGCACAATCTCCATGATTTGAACATGTTACAGCTTCACATGGATCAACCTCTTGAAGACAGTTAAGACCACTTACATAATAGCCTGAATCACAAACACAAACAGGAGTTGTACCAGAAACAACACAGCTACCATGGTTTGAACATGTTATACCTTCACAAGGATCAACATCTTTTATACAACTTAACCCATCAGCATGATATCCTGTTGAACAGATACAGGTTGCATTCCCACCACTTATTGCACAAGTTCCAAATCCAGAGCAGGTTACATTTTCACAAGGATCTGCAGGATTAACACAGTTATGATTTGAGTCACAAATCTGCTCACCAGTGCAATCTGTATTTCTCTCACATCTATTCTCTTTTAACAGACAGTTTCCCTCAGAGCAACTCTCCCACTCATCACAAACAACATCTTTGCAAGGATTATCATCCTCAACACAATTTAATCCATCAACATGATACCCCTCATTGCAAAGACAACTTGGATTTCCATTTGATAAAACACAAAATCCAAATCCAGAGCAAGTTACATTATCACAAGGGTTTGATGGGTTTACACAATTATGGTTTGCATCACAATACTGTTCACCAGTACAATCTCCATTTGTGTCGCATTTACCAAATTGAACTTTACAAATACCAGCAACACAGCTTTGCCAAGAGTTACACTCAATATTTGCACAAGGGTCTGTTGCAACTTTACAAATATTGTTAACACAGGTTAAGTTATCATTACAACTTCCATCAGAGAAGCAGATTCCCCCCTCACTTCCTTGTGGTTTTTCATTTATTATTGGTGCACTATCTGTCTCTGCACATCCAATAAAAACAAAAGTGGCAATTAAAAAAATAGATAAAAGTCTCACACAACCCCCTTTTTATAAAATGCTATTAAAAACAGCCTAAACATTACTATTTTATCGAACTCTAAATAAAAATCAAATTTAAAATATATTTAGTATGTAAAAAAATTGAGTGCTTATTATGTTTTTTTTAGTTTTTATTGATTAAAATCTATTTTAGATAAAACAAAAACAGATTTTGTTTATTATTTTTTGTTTTTATCCATAATTATTTCTTGACTTTTGTAGATATTTA
>JAFGXH010000151.1 GCA_016936735.1 bacterium | reverse complement strand
TTTCCCCCCACCCTAAATCCCTCCCCAATACTTGGAGAGGGACTTGAAGATATTATGATTTATTATTATAAAAATAATTAAATACATTTTATCTTGTTCCCCCTCACCACGTAGTGGAGAGGGGGCTAGGGGGTGAGGGTTATTGGAGATTTTATTAAGTTAAACTAACTAAGGAAAAAGAGAGTCAATTGGTTAGATGTGAGGGTTATTGGAGAATAAAAAATATTTATATATAAATTTGAGGTTTTATGGAGCTATTTAAAATAATAAAAGAGGTCCCAATATATAATATTGGAACAGCTATTTTTGCAGAGTATCAACCAAATGGGATGAAAGTTGTTTTTCTTAAAAACTCTCAAGCACCAATTGCAACAATTCAGGTATGGTATAAAGTTGGTTCAAAAAATGAGAAGAAAGGTAAAACAGGATTAGCTCATCTTTTTGAACATATGATGTTTAGAGGAACAAAAAATTATGGAGTAGGGGTTTTTGATCATCTACTTGAGGAGGCAGGTTCTGAAGGAAGTAATGCTTTTACAAGCAGTGATTATACTGCATATATCGAGAGTATTCCAAGTTGTTCAATAGAGCTTCCAATAAAATTAGAGAGTGATAGAATGGTTAATCTTGATTTAAATCAAGAGATTTTGGATATTGAAAGAGATAGTGTTTTAAATGAGAGAACATTAAGAGTTGAGGATGATCCTAATGGTTTTATGTGGGAGCATCTATTAGCAAATCTTTATGATAATCACACATACTCTCATGATACAATTGGTCATCGAGATGATATTATAAATTTAACAGTTGAGGATTGTGTTAACTTTTATAAAAAATACTACTCTCCAAATAATGCAATATTGGTTTTTTCTGGTGATTTGGATTTCTCTTATATTAAAACAGTGATTCATCTCTATTTTAAAGATATAAAAAAAGTTGAATTAACATCAGATTTTTTTACAATGGATTTACCAATCACATCTGAGAGAAAAGTGATAAAGAGTTTTGATATTGAGACTCCAAAAGTTTTAGTATCTTTTAGAGTTCCTGAGGTTCAAAATCCAGATTATCTTCCATTACTACTATTTTCAGTAATACTATCTGGTAGTCGCTCATCTATACTAAAGAAAAGATTTTTATATACAAACAAAGTTATTGAGATTGGTGCAGAGATTATTGGAATGGAGCATCCTGGGATATTTTTTATTGATGCTTCACTTAAAGAGGATGGAGATCCAGAGCAATTTTTACAAGAGCTTGAGAAAACAATTTTTGGAATTAGTAATAGTTTAGATCAGGAGGATTTACAAATTGCAAAAAACCGTCTTGACATGAATAATAGAACAAATTTTCTCTCAAACGATCAGATTGCCCTATCATTTGGTGAATCATTTGTATTAACAGGAGATCCATTTTATCAATACCATTTAAAAGATAAAATACATACAGTTACAGTAGATGATATAAAACGTGTTGTTATGGATTATTTAAAACCAAAAAGAAGAGTCTCTATAATACTTTTGCCCTCTGAGGAGTATTAATTATGGAGTATTTTTATAATATTGTAGACTCTTTTTTAAAATCTAACCCATTTTTTATAATTGATGACTACTTTCCACTAATTAAAAGTGATAGAGTCTACTATCTTTATGCAGATGAGAATCGAAAATCCTTATCAACTATTGAGAAAATCATTACTAAAATGCAGGCTTTAAATATAAAATCTGGAACACCATTAGTTGCTATTGGTGGAGGAATAACAACAGATGTTGCAGGTTTTATTGCCAATATATATAGAAGAGGATTACCATTTTACTCTATTCCAACCACGCTATTAAGTATGGTTGATGCCTCTATTGGTGGAAAGAATGGAATTAATTATGGAGGAGTAAAAAATAGTCTTGGAACAATATATTTTCCTAAAGATATTATTATTGAGACAAACTTTTTAAAAACTTTACCAGAGATTGAGTTTATATCTGGCTGGATTGAGATTTTAAAGATTTTTTTACTTCAAAATCGGGCATTATGGGGTGAAACATCAAAGGGATTATCAAAAAAAACAGATATTGACTGGTTAACTAAAGTTGTATTCTCTGCAAAAAAATATAAAGAGAGTATTGTTGAGCAGGATCCATATAGTAAAAACCTTAGACATCTTTTAAATTTTGGACACACTTTAGGACATGCAGTTGAGCTTCAGCAAAATCTTCCACATGGGATTGCTGTTGGTCTTGGGATTCTATTTGCCTCTTTTATCTCAATGGATATTCTTAATTTTTCAGAATATAGAGAGATTTTTGATGTAATTTCACAACTTTATGATTATGATAAAGTTGTTAGAAAAATGAACACTCCAGATATAATGAAAAAAATGGTTCAGGATAAAAAAAATGTTGATGATGAGAGTATTGATTTTGTTCTTATTCAGAAAATTGGCTCCTATCCAAGCAACATAAAATACTCGCTTAAAACATCATATATTCAGAAAATGATTTATGAGTTTCAAAAAAATTATAACAAAATCTAGTAGTTTTACTCTTATTTGTAGTCTATCTTTATTAATTTTAAAATAAAAAAACTATATTAGGTAACTGAAAAAGTATATCAGGGCACAAAAAAAACATATTTCGGCTCTGCACAACTACATTCTGGTGAAAAAAAGTATATTTCGTGTCAAAAAAACTATACTTTGGTAGAAAAAAAATATATTTTGGCATGAAAAAAACATATTTCGAGTCAAAAAAACTATACTTTGGTAGAAAAAAAATATATTTTGGCATGAAAAAAACATATTTCGGGTCAAAAAAACTATATCTCGGCACGAAAAAACTATATCTCGGCACGAAAAAACTATATCTCGGCAGAAAAAAACTATATCTTGGCAGAAAAAAACTATATCTCGGCAGAAAAAAACTATATCTCGGCAGAAAAAAACTATATCTCGGCAGAAAAAAACTATATCTCGG
>JAFGXH010000150.1 GCA_016936735.1 bacterium | reverse complement strand
ATCCCAACACCACTCCCAAACATTTCCACTCATATCATATAATCCTAACTCATTTGCTTTTTTTAAACCTACAGGATGGGTTTTACCTCCTGAATTTTTTTCATACCATGCTACTTCATCTGGGTCATCACTTCCTGCATACTCAAAACCTTGAGTTTTTGAACCACCTTTTGCCGCATACTCCCACTCCTCTTCTGTTGGCAACCTAAAACCATTTTTTGTTTTATCCATTTCAATATTTTTACCATTTATTGTATAAACTGGCTCTAAACCATAGATTAAGCTTTTTTTATTGCAAAACTCTATTGCATTATACCAATTTACATACTCTGCTGGTAAATCTTTTTCACCTTGAAAATAGGATGGATTTACTCCCATCACCTCTTTATATTCCCCTTGAGTTACTAAATATTTACTTATTAAAAATCGATTATCAACATTTACATAATTTTCTAAAACATCATCAAGTTGCTTGTTTTCCATAATAACTCCAATTAAAAAATATAGATAAGTTTATCATTTTTTTACTCTATTTTTCAACTATCTATAACTTTTTTCATTCACTAAAAATCCTTTAGGTTTGAATTTAAGATAAATCGATTTTAAGAAAAATCTACCCTCAAAAAAATAGAGCACTCAGAAGAAAAATATATGGAAACTCTAAATTATATTGAATCAAATCAAGAAAAATAATATCATTCTCTTTTTTGTGCCGGAGTATGTTTTATGAACGAAAAATATAACTTTACAGCTATTGAAGAGAAGTGGCAAAAACATTGGGAAGAGAAAAAAATCTACAAAGCAGAACCATCTAAAGAGAAACCTAAATATTATGTTCTTGAGATGTTTCCTTACCCAAGCGGAAATATTCATATGGGACATGTTAGAAACTATGCAATTGGTGATGTTATTGCAAGATATAAAAGAATGAAAGGTTTTAATGTTCTTCATCCAATTGGTTGGGATGCTTTTGGTCTTCCTGCTGAAAATGCCGCAATTAAGCATGGAATTCACCCTGCTATCTGGACAAAATCTAATATTAATAATATGAGAAAACAGCTTAAAATGTGTGGATTCTCTTATGATTGGGATAGAGAGGTTGCAACAACACACCCAGATTACTATAAATGGGAGCAAGAGCTTTTTATAAAAATGTATAAAAAGGGGCTTGTTTATAAAAAATCATCTAATGTTAATTGGTGTGAACACTGTAATACAGTTTTAGCAAATGAACAAGTTGAGGATGGCTCCTGTTGGAGATGCTCTAATGAAGTTGAACAAAAAGAGCTTGATCAATGGTTTTATAAAATAACAGACTATGCTGATGAGCTTCTTGATTTCACAAATAAGCTTCCAGGATGGCCAGAGAGAGTTCTCTCTCAACAAAGAAACTGGATTGGAAAAAGTTTTGGTCAAAAAATTAAGTTCCCATTAGAGTCTGATAAAACAAAATATATTGAGGTTTATACAACACGCCCAGATACTCTTATGGGTGTTACATTTATGAGTATTGCCCCAGAACATCCACTCACAAAAGAGCTTATATCAAATGCCCCAAATAGAGCTGAAATTGAGGCTTTTATTGAGGATGTAAAAAAAGAGAAAGCAATTGATAGACAGGCTGAAAATTATGAAAAAAAAGGTTTTTTTACATCATCTTATGCACTTCACCCAGTAACAGAGGAGCCAATTCCAATATACATTGCTAACTTTGTTTTAGCAACTTATGGAACTGGAGCTGTAATGGCTGTTCCTGCTCATGACCAAAGAGATTTTGAGTTTGCAAAAAAATATAAAATCTCAATGAAAGAGGTTATTAAAGGTGAAGCAAATAGAGATAAAACTCTATCAGATTACACAGAGGCATTTACAGAAAAAGGAACTCTTGTTAATTCTGGCCAATTTGATGATTTAAATTTTGATGAAGCATTTAATGATATTGCTGTTTATCTTGAATCAAGATCTTTGGGATATCGTGCAGTTCAGTATAAACTTAGAGATTGGGGAATTAGTAGACAACGCTATTGGGGAGTTCCAATTCCAATGCTTTATACAGAGGATGGAACAGAGGCAGCAAATATAGAGGAGCTTCCAGTAATACTTCCTCTTGATGTTGAGTATAATATAACATCAGGAAATCTACTTGATACAATTGAGTCATTTAAAAATACAACACATAATGGAAAACCTGCAAAAAGAGAGACAGATACTTTTGACACATTTAATGAATCATCATGGTATTATGCTCGTTATACATCTCCAAGATTTGATGATGGAATTTTGAACCCAGAGGAGGCTAACTATTGGTTACCTGTAGATCAATATATTGGTGGGATTGAGCATGCCATCATGCACTTGTTGTATGCAAGATTTTTCCACAAGCTACTTAGAGATGAGGGCTATGTAGATTGCAATGAACCATTCACCAACTTGTTGACACAAGGAATGGTCACCAAGTTTGATGAGAAAACAGGTCGTGCTGCAAAAATGTCAAAGTCTTTAGGAAATACAGTTGACCCAACAGAGATTATAAAAAATTATGGTGCTGATACAGCAAGACTTTTTATCCTTTTTGCTGCTCCACCAGAGAGAGATCTTGAGTGGTCTGATAATGGAGTTGAGGGTTCTTTTAGATTTTTAAACAGAGTCTGGAGACTTGTAGGCCAAAAATTCCAACAAGCCATAACAACACAACAAGTTGATTTTAACTCTCTCAATCAAAATAATAAGAAAATTGTAGTTGCAACCAACAAGATGATTAAAAAAATTCACTCCTGTTTTGATGAGTTCCATTACAATACAGCTATTGCATCTATGATGGAATTAACCAACATGTTGTACTCTTTTGAAGAGGACTCTGAAAGTACTCCATATATTAAATATGCTATTGAGACATTAGTTTGTTGTTTAAATCCATTTGCACCACACATGGCATCTGAATTATGGCAGGAGCTAGGCCACTCTGAAGATTTAGACTTTGTTCCATTCCCACAATATATTGAAAAATTCACTATTGATGATACAGTTACAATAGTGTTTCAAGTTAATGGAAAAGTTCGTTCAAAAGAGGATTTACCACTTAACTCAACCCAAGAGGAGGCGATTAATGCGGCTCTTAATGATCCAATAGTTCAAAAATATCTTGATGGTAAAGAGATTATTAAAAAAATCTCTGTTCCCAACAAGTTGGTTAATATTGTAGTTAAGTAATATCACAAAAATCACATTAAAAATTTTCAAGAAATACATTTGACAAACAACAACTCTATTCTATAGAATAGTAGTAATTTTGTAATTTTGCAAAAATATTTTTAATAAAAAACTAAAGAATAGAGATTTTATTCTATTTTTTTATTTTTCAAAAATTAAAAAAGGGGGATTAAATGGATTTTACACTTAATGAGAATCAAAAAATGATTCAAAATATGGTAAAAAGATTTGTAAAAGATAAACTAGCTCCAATAGCAGCTGATATTGATAAAAAGGGAGAGTTTCCAAAAAAAATTGTAAAAGAGCTTGGAAAACAGGGAATTATGGGAATATCAGTTCCCTCTCAATGGGGTGGTTCAGAGATGGATGTTGTATCCTATGCAATTGCAGTTGAGGAGATATCAAGAGGTTGTGCATCTACAGGTGTTATTGTTAGTGTTAATAACTCTCTTGTTTGTGATCCTATACTCCAATATGGAAATGATTATCAAAAAGAGGAGTTTCTTACTCCCCTAGCCTCTGGAAAAAAACTTGGTTGCTTTGCACTCACAGAACCAGGAGCAGGAAGTGATGCTTTAAATCAAAAAACAGTGGCTGTAAAAGATGGAGATTACTATATTATTAATGGTAGCAAAAATTTCATCACAAACGCATCTGAAGCAGATATCGCAATTGTTATTGCAGTAACAGATAAAAATGCAACTAAAAAAAGTAGATCTATATCTGCTTTTATTGTTGATATGAAATCGGAAGGAGTCTCTATTGGTAAAATTGAAGATAAATTAGGAATAAAAGGAGCATCATCCTGTTCTATCATTTTTGAAGATGTTAAAGTTCCTGCAAATCAACTTTTAGGAAATGAGGGAGATGGCTTTAAAATAGCAATGACAACACTTGATGGTGGAAGAATTGGAATAGCAGCACAGGCTTTAGGAATAGCTCAATCAGCTCTTGATGATGCAGTTGCATACTCAAAAGAGAGAAAACAGTTTAATCAATATATTCATGAATTTCAAGGAATTCAATTTATGATGGCAGAGATGTCTACAAAGCTTGAAGCAGCAAGATTATTAGTTTATAAATCAGCATATCTTAAAGAGATAAAAGATCCAAATTATGGAACATTCTCTGCAATGGCAAAACTTTATGCTGCAGAAACAGCCTCTTTTATTGCAACAAAAGGGATTCAAATTCATGGTGGATATGGATATACAAAAGATTATCCAGCGGAGAGACACTTTAGAGATGCAAGAATAACAGAGATATATGAGGGAACATCAGAGATTCAAAAAATAGTTATAGCTCGTTCACTTTTAAAAAATTAACTCAATAAAATCATAT
>JAFGXH010000019.1 GCA_016936735.1 bacterium | reverse complement strand
GTAGCTGTAGCGGAGGAGATTATGAGCGAAAAATTAGATTCAGTATTCAACTCATCATTTGATGAGTTGTTAAATGGTTACAAAGAGGAGCAAAATTTTTATACCTGTCTATTTTGTGGTAAAAAGTTTGAGAAGGGGATTATTTATAACTGTGATAATATTTTTATGGATGCAGAAAAATATACCAAATATCACATAAAAGGGGAGCATGGTGGAGTTTTTAGTTATCTTTTATCATTAGATAAAAAAATAACAGGAATAAGTGAGCAACAACAATCTTTGTTAAAGCTATTTTATGAGGGAAAAACAGATTCAGAGATTCAGAAATCTCTAAATATAGGGAGTGTTTCAACAGTTAGAAACCATAAGTTTCAACTTAAAGAGAGAGAGAGGCAGGCAAAAATATTTTTAACACTCTCAACGCTACTAAAAGATAGAAAAGATATAAAAGATGAGTTTGTTGAGATTCATCAACATGCAACAATGGTTGATGACAGGTATAATGTAACAAAAGAGGAGGAGGAGACTATTTTAAAAAAATATTTTGAAGGGGATGTTTTAAAAACATTTCATGTTAAAGAGAAGTTTAAAATAGTTATTTTGCGTCATATAATGAGATTTTTTGAGAAAGATAAAATATATACAGAGAGAGATATAAGTGATATTTTAAAAAACATCTATTCAGATTTTGTAACTCTTAGACGCTACTTAATTGAGTATGGTTTTTTTGATAGAGTTGCAGATGGTTCAAAGTATTGGGTTAAATAGTTTTACCTAATCACCAACATCTGGGGATGTTTCAAGCCCCTCATAAACCATCTCATCATGAATCAAAGATTTTTTAGCACACTCAAAGCAGAAAAAAACCTCATCATCAGAGATATCTTTTAATAAATTAATATTACTTCCGCAATAGATGCAGTTATGAACATCTGACAACTCATATACTACTTTCTCTTTTAGTCTCTCAATTCTCTTCTCAATTCTATTAAAAACCATTTTAATCTCCATGATAGATAAAACATAACTATTTTAAGAGATATTTATTTCAAAAAGTGGAGTTTTTTAATTAAAAAACTAGTATAATTAAAAGTTTCAACTGATTTATCTTTTATTGTATGGAATAAAAATTTTTGTTCCGTATAGATTTTTCTTAATAACCATAAAATCTTGAATTCATACCTAAATGTTATGTGATATTATCTATTTTATTATAAAAGTATGCAACGCAAAAAGCTCCCAAGCAGAAAAAAAGTTAAAAGTATGTAACGCAAAAAGCTCACAAGCAGAAAAAAAGTTAAAAGTACGCAACGCAAAGAGTTCCCAAACAGAAAAAAAGTTAAAAGTATGCAACGCAAAGAGTTCCTAAATAGAAAAAAAGTTAAAAGTATGCAACGCAAAGAGTTCCCAAGCAGAAAAAAAGTTAAAAGTACGTAACGCAAAGAGTTCCCAAACAGAAAAAAAGTTAAAAGTACTCAACGCAAAAAGTTTCCAAGCAGAAAAAAAGTTAAAAGTACACAACGCAAAGAGTTCCAAAGCAGAAAAAATGTAAGAATCAGTAGAAGCATAGAACACATTTGGTTACAAATAGTTATAGGTAAATAACACAAAAGATACAAAATAGTTCATCACACTCAGCGGGTTAAAACCACGCTGTTCATGTAGGAATATGACAACATTTGTAGTTGTTACAAATAAAAAAATTATATCATTTCATTTCTTCAAGCCCATCGCCAAGTATGAACGGGTTCCTTAAAAATGCTAAAGCATTTTTAGGGTGTGATGAAGAGGGATTTAGGGAGAGTGTTCTTTAAAAAAAAAGAATACAAAATAGTTCATCACATTCAGCGGGTTAAAACCACGCTGTTCATGTAGGAATATGACAACAGTTGTGTTTGTTACAAAAGAAAAAAAGTAATGAACAGTGTACGAAGGGTTCCCAAAAAATGCAAAAGCATTTTTAGGGGTCCCGTTTTGTGCACTGCGAGAGAATACAAAATAGTTCATCACACTCAGTGGGTTAAAACCACGCTGTTCATGTAGGATTAAAAATCAGATTGTAAGTATTAAACAATCTACCCTCAACAAAAAAGAGTAGGCAGAATCAATTGAAAAATTATTTTGAATTAAAAAACTGAAGATATTTTATAAAACATATCTTGACAAATCCTGATTTTGAACAATTGAGGATAAAACTGTTTTAACATAACTCTCATCAATTGTTATATTTTTCTCCTCAAGGTCAGATGCACTAAATGAAAGCTCTTCAAGAAGTTTTTCTAAAACAGTATGAAGTCTTCTTGCTCCAATATTTTCCATTTTTAAATTCACTTCAAAAGCTATCTCTGAGATTGCTAGAAGTGCACTCTCTTCAAATGTTAAATATACACCCTCTGTTTTCATCATCTCTGTGTACTGTTTTATAAGAGAGTTTTGAGGCTCTTTTAAAATTCTTATAAAATCATCTGTTGTTAAACTTTGAAGCTCAACTCTAATTGGAAAACGTCCCTGTAACTCTGGAATCAGGTCTGATGGTTTTGTCATGTGGAATGCACCAGCTGCAATAAACAGAATATGGTCTGTCTTAACCATTCCATACTTAGTATTTACACTTGAACCCTCAACAATTGGAAGAATATCTCTTTGAACTCCCTCTCTTGATACATCTGGACCATGCCCTTTTCCAGAGGATGCTATTTTATCTATCTCATCAAGAAAAATAATTCCATTCTGCTCAACTCTTTTTCTTGCTTCACGTTGAACACTCTCCATATCAATCATTTTTCCAGACTCCTCTGTTGTTAATATTCTAATTGCATCTTTAACACGAAGTTTCTTTTGCTTTTTTTGCTTAGGAAACATGTTTCCAACAATATCCATTATATTAAAATCGCCATGATCCATCATATCATTGCCTTGAGGACCCATAATATTCATCATTGGAATTGCCTGAATCTCAACATTTAAAGAGATCCAAACATCATCATATTTTCCATCTAACACATCCTCTTCTGCACCAGTGGTGTTGCCGTTGTTGTTTTCTGGAGAGACATAAAAACTATCAAGATTATTTGATGTTGAGTCAAGTTTTCCCTCTTTTTTAAGGATATCAACAATTTTAGAGGCAGCCATTTTCTTCGCTTTTAACTCAACTTTTGCTCTCTCCTCCTGTTTTACCATTCCAATAGCAATCTCCATTAAATCACGAATCATGCTTTCAACATCACGACCAACATAACCAACCTCTGTAAATTTTGATGCCTCAACTTTATAAAAAGGTGATTGTGCTAATTTTGCAAGTCTTCTTGCAATCTCAGTTTTTCCAACACCTGTTGGTCCCATCATAATAATGTTTTTAGGAATTATATCATCCTGCATCTCTTGTGGAAGTTGTTGTCTTCTCCATCTATTTCTTAGTGCAACTGCAACAGCTTTTTTTGCATCATCTTGTCCAATAATATATCTATTCAACTCATCAACAATCTCTCTTGGTGTTAATGTTTTCTTACTCTCTACCATCTATTTCTCCTTTGACATTTATTAATTTGTAGTTTGTTTTAATTTTAAAAAATAAATCAAAATAAAACCAAAAAAGATTATTAATTTTTATTAATTGTTTCAAAAACAAGATTGTTATTTGTATAGATACAAATATTTGCTGCTATATTAAGTGATTTCTCAACAATCTCTTTTGCAGACAACTCTGTATTATTGTAAAGTGCAAGTGCTGCACTATATGCATACATTCCACCAGAACCTATTGCTGCAATATCTGTATCTGGCTTTACAACATCACCTGTTCCAGATAGAACATAAATCTCTTCACCATCAGAAACAATTAGCATCGCCTCTAATCTTCTTAAAAGTTTATCTGTTCTCCACATTTTTGCCAACTCAACAGCAGATCTAAGAAGTTGACCACCATGTTTTTTTAGTTGTTCCTCTAAAAGTTCAAATAGTGTAAAGGCATCAGCAGTAGAACCTGCAAATCCTGCAATCATTTTATTATCATACATTCTTTTTACTTTTCTTGCTTGAGCTTTTAATACTGTATGACCAAATGTCACCTGTCCATCACCACCAATAACAGTCTCTTTTCCTCTTTTTACCGCTAAAATTGTTGTTCCATCAAACATAATATACCTCAAATTTAGACACAGTTTTTATTTGTAACAAAAAATTGAATTATCAAAAAAATATTATAGATATCTATTAATTGATTAATAGATAGAACTTTTTATTAAATGCTATTAAAATTAGCAAATAACTACTAATTTTGAACTATCATAATCATCAATTTGATAAAATCAACCACATAATTACTCTTTTTTTTGACTATTTGTTTTTGTTATGCTAAACTTTGTGGGTATATTTTGGAGGAGTAATGGGTAAAACTATTTTATTCATTGATGATAGTAAAACAATGAGAAAGGCAGGTGAGATTGCCGTAAGTTTTGATAATAATATATATTTATCTGCTGAAAGTGGTAATGAGGGTGTTGAAGCTGCATTAAAACATCATCCAGACTTGATATTTGTAGATGCAAAACTCCAAGATCAATCTGGATATAAAGTCTGCTACACACTTAAAAGCAATTATCAAACAGCCTCTATACCTCTTATTCTTATGGTTAATCAGGTTCAACCATATGATGAAGATAAGGGAAAAAAGGTTGGAGTTGATAAAGTGATAGAGAAGCCTTTTGATACTCAAGAGATAAGAGAGATAATAGTTTCACTTGAAGAGATTGTAGTTACCCATATAGAAGATGATGAAGTTACTCAAGTAGGAAAACCAGAGATAAAAGTTGAACATATTAAACCTCAAGAGGATTTAGAGGAGATTATATCTCCGCTTGATGAAGAGATGATAAGTATTAGCTCTCTTGAAGAGATGTTGATATCAACAAACACTCCTGAAGAGGAAAAAATAAGTGATTTTAGTTATGAGGATAGAATAACATCAGATTCATTAGATGAGGAACAGATTGATATTAACTCTATTGAGATTCCTGAAACACTTGATGAACTTAATGCAAATTTTGAATCTAATGAGAGATATATTGAGAGTGAATCAAATCAGTTTGATGAGGAGAAAATAGAGGAATTTTCTGTTGACTCCTTTAATGAGGTTAAACAGGATCTGGATAAATCTGAATCTCAATTTGAAACTCCTAATAATCAAGATAGCCTACCTCAAAAAGATGAAATTGTTCAAATAGAGTCAATTGATTCCTTTTTTGAAGAGAAAGCTGAAGATGTTGTAGATGAGTTTGTTGCAGAGTTAGAACCTTCAGAGGAGATGATTAATATTAATGATGTTGATGAGGTTTTAAATACAAATGAACTTGAAAATGAGAATGACTTAATTTTTAGTGGTTCTCAAGATGATTTAAATAGTTTTGATTCTAGTAAAGTTTCTGAAAATTTAATTGATAATGAGATTGTTGAAGAGACAATTGAGCTAGAGACTCTTGAAACAATGTTAGATGATTCAATGAAATTACAGAATGAAACTAAAACAAATATGATGGAGGATACTGCCTTAGAACAAGAAGAGAAGGATCTATCTGAAATTGGTAATTTTGATAAAGATGAGTATTCTGAACAAACATTCGAAATTACATCTGTTGATGAGTTACTACAGGGAGAGATTGAGGAGGAGTTTCAACCTGTAGATATTGAAAATAATGAAGATTTAAAAGCAATTGATACAATTATAGAGGAGTCCTCTTTTGTGAAAGAGGAGGAGAATAAAACAGTAGTTACATCAATAGATGAGATTCCATTTGTTGATGATCATGAACAGTTTATGGGTGAATCTACACCTGGATTTGACTCTTTTGCTTCAGAAGAGAAAACCCCTGCTCCTGATAGTTTTACAGACTCTATGAATAACTCATTTAGTTCATTTGATGAAGAGGAAAGAACAGGTGAATCATCAAATGAGCTTGATGATTTTGATGAAGATAGAGTTGAGGAGCATGAAAATGAAATCTCTGTTTCTGATGATTCTGTTTTTGATAAATTGGAATCTCTTGAAAAAATAGATGAGCATAAGATAGATTCATCTTTTGATGAATCTGTAAGTGAATCTGCATTAAAAGAGGCTATTTTAGAGTCTGCAGTTCCTATTAATGATGACTCTATTGAAGAGGAAAACTCTGCTGTTTTTGAAACATTAGAATCTGCTATTGATGATGATTTACCAGCATTAGATGATTTTGAAACAAATGAAACAACAGAGGAGTTATTATCAAATCCACCTATTAAAGTTGTTGAAACTCAAAA
This sequence comes from bacterium, assembly GCA_016936735.1. Taxonomy (GTDB): domain Bacteria; phylum UBP6; class JAFGXH01; order JAFGXH01; family JAFGXH01; genus JAFGXH01. The sequence continues at coordinate 5,971 of JAFGXH010000019.1, read as the reverse complement.
TGAGAAAGTTGAAGAGAGAGTTGAATCCCAGCAGGAGAAAACAGTTATGGATGATTCTAAAAAAGAGCTTGTTGAAGAGAAGGTGTCTGTAAAACTAAATGATGAGCAGATGAAAGAGGTTATTAAAGAGATTGTAAAACGAGTTTCAAAAGAGGTTATTGAAGAGATTGTTTGGCAAGTTGTGCCTGAACTTGCAGAAACAATAATAAGAGAGGAGTTGGATCGTCTTTTAAATGAAAAACTTGATTAGAGAGGTGTTTTATGGAATACAAAAAAATAAATGACCCAAAAAAAACTTTTCGTATAGCAAAAGCAATGGCATCTGATATTCAAATGTATCATAAAGAGGAGATTGAAGAGGCCATAAAAAATGATACATTTTTTGAGGTTATTGAGAAGGATTTTCGTGATGGAAAGCAATTATTAGAGGAGCGAGTAGACCCTGAAATTTTAGCAATGGATAACTATTTAGAGCGTGCTATTGTTGATATTATTCTTAAATATAGTGGGAATATAAGATCCTCAATATGGTAATTTTTAGAAATCAAAAAATATATATCAAAAATTGAGTTTTCAACTTAATAAATCAAAGGCTTCAATATATGAAAGATGAAATAAAATTCGAAAATCCTACTCAAGGAATGAGAATTGATAAATTTTTATCAGAAAACTGTTCAGAGATAAGTAGATCTAATATTGCAAAATTAATAGATAATGGTTTAGTGACTATTTTTGATAAAACTGTTAAAAAAAGTTATAAATTAAAAATTAATGACTCTATTAATTTAGTTTTACCTGAAATTAAAGAGTCTGAAATTATTGCAGAGGATATCCCATTAAATATTATTTATGAGGATTCAGAGATTATTTTTCTTAATAAACCACAGGGGGTTGTTGTTCATCCTGGGGCAGGAAATTACTCTGGAACATTGGTAAATGGACTATTATATCACTGTAAAGATTTAAAAAGTATTGGTTCTGTTATTCGTCCAGGTGTTGTCCATAGAATAGATAAAGATACATCAGGAGTTTTAGTTTTTGCTAAATCTGAACAATCTTTGAACTATCTTGCAAAACAGTTCCAAGAACATACAAATAAGAGAGTTTATCAAGCAATTGTTTATGGTATAACTCCAGAAAAAGGTACTATTAAAACATATTTCAAACGTCATCCAACAAATAGATTGAAATATACCTCAAAGGTAGATTCTGGAAAAGAGGCAATAACTCATTTTAAAACATTAAGAAAATTTCGAAGATTCTCTTATATAGAGTTAGAGTTAGAAACAGGTAGAACTCATCAAATAAGAGTTCATCTTTCTGAAAATGGTTTTCCAATTCTAGGTGATCCTCTCTATGGATTGCCTGCAAAACATTTTCAATTTTTAAATCCAAATTTATACAAAAGAGTAGGTGAGTTAAATGGTCAATTGTTACATGCAAAAACATTAGGAGTTGAGCATCCAATAACAAAAGAGTGGATTCAATTTGATGTTGATTTACCTCAATATTTCAATGATATACTAAAATCTCTTGAAGAGAATGACTATTAATTTTAAAATATTTTTTATCTATATCTTTGTAGCCATCTTCTAGCCTCTTCATTTCCTAATTCAGAGGCTTTTATTAAATCTTTTTTAGCCGATTTCATATCTCCTTTGTGATAGTATGTTCCAGCTCTTTCCAAATATGCTCTACTCTCATTTGGATTAATTTTTATAAATTGATTCCAATATTTTATAATTTTATTCCACTCTCTAAATGGTGCTAATGATTGATCTAAAACAATATAAAAATCAACTGCATCTGGTTTTAATTTTATTGCCATCTCTAAATCTTTTGTTGCAATTTTATATTTTCCTAATTTTAAATTTAATGTACCCATTGCGAAATAGATAAATGGATTATTTTTGTCATTTTTTAGCTCTTTTTTATAGGTTTCTACCGCATTTTTCAAAATATTCTCATCATAATCATTTGCCTCATATTTTGAAACAGTTAATGTGTTTAATAACCAATATTTGTTTATTAGAACTGATTCAACTTTTGGAAGAAGCTCATCTGCAATAGAGTAAAATTTTACTGCATTATTATAATCCTCTTTTGATTTATATATTTTTGCTTTTATTAAATAGGAGTTATCAGATTCTGGTTCAAGCTCAATTGATTTATCACAATCCTCCAAAGCCTTTTTAGATTTTCCTAAATTGTGAAGAATCTCTGCTCGTTTATCATATAAAATAAAATGTTCTCCAAACTCTAATGCTTTATCTAAATATTCAAGAGCTTTTTTATTTTTGCCTGCAATATATAAAAGATCTCCCTTATCATAATCAATAAATGCAGATAAAACTTTAAATCTCTCATTTTTATCAATATCTTTTTGAGATTTTTCAATAAATTGCTCCATCTCTTCATAACTTCCACCCCATCGTGGGCTTATTGATAAAAGGTAGGATATTCTTATTCTAAATGATTGAGGATAAACTTTTAATGCTTTCTCTAATATATCTTTTTTTAACTTTTTATCACCTAACATTGTAGTTGATTTTATAAGAAGATAGTATAAAACAACATGATCTAAACCATTATCTAGGCTTTTTATTAATTCTTCAGCTGTTTTTGATAGATTTTTTCTCATTAACTCTATGTTTTTTCTATCAGTTTCACAAATATATTTATATCCTCGTGCTCTCCAAGCCAATTCATAATAGTGAAACCCCTTTGCTATTTTAGGAATATTGTTTTTAGGGCTATATTTAATCCACTCATCTATATATTTTAAATAGGATGGATCTCCTGTTCCAAAAGAGAAAAAACCATCAAAGAGTCTCTCTTCATTTTTTGGATCCATCTCAAAATTTCTCTCAAGTTCAAATAGTTTTTTATTTAAAGTTTTAAAATCCCTTTTTTTTAAAAGCTCCCTTATTTCGGTTTTCAAAAAGCCACTACTATCTCCACACAGATTTTGAGATAAAAATATACCCCCAAAAATAAGGAGAAAAACAGATATTTTAATCATTAAAACTCCTAATAGCATAAAAATTTAGTTATTTGAATATTCTATTTTAAAAAGATTTATTTTATTAAAACAGTAGGAAAAACATCCTATTTTTCCCAACTATCAGAAACAACTGCATCAACTTTTAGTGGAATATCAAGTTTATAGTCATTCTCCATTATCTCTTTTAATTTTGTTTTAAACTCCTCTGCATACTCTTTTTCAACCTCAAAAACTAACTCATCATGAACTTGAAGAAGCATTAAAACTTTATATGGTAAAGTTTTAATCCAATAGTGGATTGTAATCATCACTTTTTTTAATAAATCGGCTGCTGTTCCCTGAATAATTGCATTAAATGCCATTCTTTCGGCCTGATTTTTAATATTTACATTTGATGAGAATATCTCATTTATTCTTCTAACTCTACCAAAAAGTGTATACACTTTACCTGTTTTTCTAACCTCTTCAAGAGTCTCATCTCTATACTGTTTTATTGTTGAGTAGTGTTCAAAATAGTGTTGAATATAACTATTAGCCTCTTTCATTGAGATATTTAACTCTTTTGATAGTTTTAATGCTCCCATCCCATAAATAAGGCCAAAATTTATTGTTTTTGCAATATTACGCTCACTTTTTGTAATCTCATCTAAAGGTTTTGAGAAAATCTCAGAGGCTGTTGTTTGATGAATGTCTAAATCATTTGTAAATGCTTTTACAAATGATGGATCTTTTGATAAGTGAGCTAAAATTCTTAACTCTATTTGAGAATAGTCTGCTATAACCATTTTAAATCCATCTCTTGGAATAAATGCACCTCTAATTTTTCGCCCTCTTTCTGTTTTTATTGGTATATTTTGTAAATTTGGATTAGAGCTTGATAATCTACCTGTTGCAGTAACCATCTGATTAAAAGATGTATGTATTCGTTCACTTTTTGCAAGCTCAATAAGTGATTCAAGATAGGTTGTTATAAGTTTTGTTATCTCTCTATATTCCAAAAGTTTTTTAGGAATTTCAGAGTGTTCACAAAGAGCTAGTAAAACCTCCTCATCTGTAGAGTTTCCTGTTTTTGTTTTTTTTATAATAGGTAGATTTAGTTTATCAAATAGAACAGTTGCAAGCTGTTTGGGTGAATTAATATTAAAGTTCTCTCCTGTAAGCTGAAAAATCTCTGCTTCCAGATTACTCCTCTCTTTTATAAGCTCTTTATTTAAATCTTTTAGATATGATATATTTAGTTTTACTCCATTCTCCTCCATTTTCACTAAAACCGGAATAAGAGGGGAGTCTATTTTATAAAAAACCTCATTTAGACTCTCTTTTGTTAATTTGTCCTCAAGATATTTTTTTAAATGATTGAGAAGTAGTGTTTTTTCCCCAATATATCCCTTTTGTTCCTCTTTATCTAAAAGAGAAAAAGATTTATCTGAAATGTTTTGCACAAGCTCTGCATATGTTTTTATTGGGTAGTTGAGATAATTTTGAACACAAAATTCAAAACCATGTTGATGCTCTCCTGGGTGGATTATATATGAGGCTAACATTGTATCAAAATAGTTTTGAATCTCAATATTATAGAGTTTTAAAATATGTGTTAGTAGTTTTGCATCATGGCATATTTTTAACTGTTGTGAACTCTCTAAAAATGGTTTTAAAGACTCAATCTCTGTTTTATAACTATCAGAGAATATAAAAGTGATTGCCTCTAACTCTGTTGCAACTCCAATTGCAAGAGGAATCTCCTCATTTCTAACTGCAGAAGTGGTTTCAATATGGATTGAAAAAACCTCTTTATTCTCTATAAATTTTATTAATTCACTAATTGAGTTAGCAAGCATAAGAGTTTTTTCTATAACAAGTTGCTCCTTATCCTCCTCATCTTGAATTTGAAATACTCTATTTCCAATAAGAGATTTAAGCTGATATTTATGATAAAAATTTAGAAGAGTATTGTTATATAGATCTATTCCACCATTCCGCCATCTGTTTATTGATATTGGTAAATCTGTTTTTAGAGATATCAATTTTTTACTTAGATAGGCATTTTTCTCAGATTCAATAAAATAATCTTTTTTCTTACCTGTTACTAAAGAGATATTCTTATATATGTTATCAAGTGTTTTAAATTTTTTAAGTAGTTCAACCGCTCCTTTTGCTCCAATTCCTTTTATTCCTGGAACAAAATCACTTGCATCACCAACAATTGATAGATAATCAAGAATTTGATTAGGATATACTCCAAATTTATCATATACAGCATCTGCATCATAAACAATATCTTTTAATCCATCATAAACAAAAACAGAGTCATCAACTAACTGCATTAAATCTTTATCACCAGTTACAATAACTGTTTCATCAAACTCATCTTTATATTTTGTTACTAATGTTGCAATAATATCATCAGCCTCATAACCATCCACTTCAAAAGACTCTAATCCAGCTCTATTTACAAATGTTTTTAGAAGTGGAAACTGAATTTTTAAATCATCTGGAGCAGAGCTTCTATTTGATTTATAATCGGAATAGTACTCTCTTCTTATCAATTTTTTTTGAGAATCATAGGCAATAATTAACTCTGTTGGTGATTTTGATTTTATAATAGAGGCAAGCATTTTTATAACACCATAAACAGCTCTAACAGGAGTTCCATCAGGAGCTGTTAACTCCTGTTTTATACCATAATATGCACGAAACATTAGTGAATTTATATCAACAATATATAGTGTTTTCATAAAGATACCCTTAAAAATATTGATTCCATAATACTATTTTTTAGAAAAAAAACAAATTAAAAATACTTATTTTTAATATTTTTCTGTTTTTAATTGAATTTTTATAATGTTTTTGTAATAATAAAAAAGCCCCCCAGGGGGGGCCCTCTAAAAGAGACTAGGTCGATATGACTTATTGAACTTTTTTACGATAGGGTACAAACGAGTTGATACATATTTGTAGTAAACTTTT
>JAFGXH010000149.1 GCA_016936735.1 bacterium | reverse complement strand
TCAATCCAACGATCAACAACTTGAGCACCTGAGAATTTTGATTTTGTCATTGTTTCAGATACATGAGTTATATCTTGTTCAAATTGAGCTTGAGGCATATCACCAGTTTTAATAGAACGTTTGTATGACTCTTCCATAGCTTTTACATATGTTTTCATAATGTAAGATAGACGAACTCTTGCTTGACTTTCTGATTCATTAAAAGTCATTCCTTCATCACCAACATTTGAAGACATACCAACTGAACGAAAAACTTTTTTTCCTTCAACTGTGAATGCACCACCACCTTTCATTGTCCATGCTGGTCTTCCATCACCACCACCTTGAACAACAACAGTATTAGTTCCACCACAAGCCATAACAAATAGAGATGCTAAAATCAACAAAAACAGTTTTTTCATAAATCCTCCAAACAAAAAAATGTTCTACTACTGAAATGTAATATAACATAAAAATTAATATTTTTCAACAACTTCTAACATTTTAGCTGTTTTTTCTCTGTTTTGAACAGTTTTTTCCATCAATTTTTTTGAAGCCTCATCTGTAACACCAACAGTTTCAAGAAAATATAGTTGTGCATCCATTGAGTTCTGAAGATTATTTAACTCTGTAGTTATATGCTCCATCTCTCTTTTCCCTTTTTGTGTTGATGCAGAGATTTTAATTGTATCAATTTTTTTATCAGCCATCATAGAGTCAATATCTCCAGATATTTTTGTCACTTTGAATAATAGTTGATCACTTTTTTCAACACGTTTATTCAAATTAGATATATGCCAATTAATAATTTCCAATCTTTTATTTGGATCATCAGGCATTTTTTCCTCTTTCATAAAAGAGTCAGAGGAGTCATCACCTTTATTAATGCCTTTTGTTAATCTAAATGATGCACCATCCCCTTTTTCTAAAAGAACTGTGTTTTTTGTAATTCCTGTTAATTCATCTGTATTAATAGATTGATCCTCCCTATTTATTTTTGAAACACTAAACTGTAATGCCCCATCATTCATAAGTAGATCCATTGGATCAGCAGATTCTGTTTCTTTTGTTTTAGTGTTTGAAATCTGTTCAACTTTGGGATCAATATCTGATTCAAAAGCAACAGATCCACTATTAACTTTTACAAGACTAGAACCATTTTCTGATACTGCAACACCAAATTCAGTTCCTCTTACACCACAGGTTGTTGTTGGTGTGTTTATTTTAAAGAAATTCTTTTTAGATAGCTTTTTTGTTACAGATGCCCAAACTCTACCACTTAATAGTGTTAATGATTTTGAGTTATCACTTGCAATATTATTATCAATTTTCATTGTTGAGTTTGAGTAAACAACTATTTTTGATTTATCATTAAACTCAACAACAACTTTAGAATCTTTAATTGTTCTAATGAAATCGCCCTCATTTACAGGAGTAGCTACTTCAACTTTTTTAAAATCTCCTTCACCTTTTCTAATAAAGGCTGTTCCTGAAAACTCCACTATATTTCCTTCAATACTCTCTTGAGAGAATAGAAAGAGTGGAAGTAATAATATTGTGATAATAAAGCCAATCTTTTTCATTTTTGAACCTCTAACGAAAATTCATAATACTTAGACAACTGTTTTATAAAAATATTCAATTATTTTATAAAATTTAGATTTTTTTTAATTAAAAAAAATTACAACACAAAATTACTGATATTAAAGATAAAAATTTTATCTTTAAATTTATGTTTTTAGTATTATAATCTATTTATGAATAATTTTCCACCTTTAATTATAAAAAAACTGACATAAACTCTTTATTTTGAAAATAAAGATTAATTTTTTGTATTTTTTTCTTATTCTTTAATGTATAATTATGTTATTATTTATTTGTAATAGATTTTATGGGAGAATATTTATGTTATCACTCTATTTAACCCTTTTAATTATTGGTGGTTTTTTTGTTGGAATGTCAGCTATTATGGGTGGTGGAGATCATGATGTAGATCATGATGTTGATGGAGATTTAGACCATGATATGGATGGTGGTTTAGATCATGATGTAGATCATGAGGTTGACCATGATGTAGATCATGAGGCAGATCATGATTCAGATCATGATGCTGGAATTGGAGACTTATCTTGGTATATGCCTATTTTAAGTTTTAAATTCTGGACATTTTTCTCAATGACAACAGGTATGACTGGTTCAATATTAACATTTTTAGGAAAAAAAGAGCCTTTAATAGCATTAGTATCATTTCCATTTGGTTTTATTGCAGGCTACTTGATCTCATATACCATCAAAAAATTAAGAAATAATCAGACTAACTCCACTATTACAATGGCAGATTATGAGGGACAAGTTGCAAAAGTGGTTATCCCTTTTGATAAGGGTGAAAGGGGAAAAATCTCTATGAATATTAAGGGTGAAATGATTGAGATGATTGCTCTTTCTGAATCTGATGAGAGTTTTGAAAAAGATCAAACCTGTATTATTTTAGAGGTAAAAGAGAACTATTGTGTTGTTGTTCCTGCAAATTCAAAATATCTCGAAGATTGATTTCTCCTAAAGTTTTTTATAACATTCCAACATCATGAACCTGTTGAACTGCTCTTCCTGATGGGTCTATTGTTTTTTTGAATGATTCATCCCACTCTAATGCTTTTGCAGTACTACAGGCAATAGAGTCCTCAAAACCAACAGTTAAAACTGAATCATCTTTTGGAAATAGTTTTGAAAATATAGAGCGATAAAGATAACCCTCTTTTGATTTTGGTGTGTTTATTGGAAACATATATTTTGCATTTGCAAAAAGCTCATCAGAGACATGGGATTCTGAATATAACTTTAATTGGTCTATCCAAGAGTAGCCAACTCCATCAGAGAACTGCTCTTTTTGTCTCCAAACAATAGATTCAGGAAGATAATCAGCAAACATCTCTCTTAAAATATGTTTCTCTATTTTACCATTTCTAACCATTTTATCATTTGGATTAATACTCATTGCAATATTTAGAAACTCTTTATCTAAAAATGGAACTCTTGCCTCAACTCCCCAAGCTGCCATAGATTTATTAGCTCTTAAACAGTCATATAAATATAGTTTGCTAAGTTTTCTAACAGTCTCTTCATGAAACTCTTGTGGGTTTGGTGCTTTATGAAAATAGAGATAACCTCCAAAAATCTCATCAGAACCCTCTCCAGAGAGAACCATTTTAATCCCCATTGCTTTTATTTTTCTTGCCATTAAAAACATTGGAACAGATGCTCGTATTGTGGTGATATCATAAGTCTCTAAATGATAAATAACATCCTCTAAAGCATCAATACCATCCTGCACAGTGAAATTTATTTCATGATGAACTGTTCCAATGTGCTCAGCAACAATTTTTGCAGCTTTTAGATCTGGTGCACCCTTTATTCCAACTGCAAAAGAGTGAATATTTGGCCACCAAGCCTCTTTCATATCATTTGTTTCAACTCTTCTTGCTGCAAACTTTTTAACAAGTGCAGATATTATTGATGAGTCAAGTCCACCAGATAGAAGAACTCCATAAGGAACATCAGACATCATTTGTCTATGAACTGCCTCCTCTAAAGCAACTCTTAGTCGTTTTTTATCTGTACTATTATCTTTTACATCACTATAATTACTCCAAGTTGGTTTATACCAGTTTACTAATCCCTCTTCAATATTTTTAAGATAGTGACCTGGAGTGAATGTTGATATATTATTACAGTAGTCTGATATTGCCTTCATCTCTGATGAAACATAGAAATTACCATGCTCATCATTACCATAATATAGTGGAATAATTCCCATATGATCTCTTGCAATGATAAAGTTTTTTTCAATTTTATCATAAAGAATAAATGAGAAAATTCCATTAAGTTTATTAATTCCCTCAACACCCTCTTGAGAAATTAGTGGTATTATAACTTCACAATCAGATTTTGTTTGAAAAGAGTAGGGCTCTTTTAAATCTCTTTCAAGCTCTCTATGGTTATATATCTCGCCATTAACAACTAAAATATATCTTCCATCCTCACTTATAATTGGTTGAGCTCCACTCTCAACATCAACAATTGATAATCTTTCATGAACAAAAATTGCAAAATCATCTGCATATATTCCAGACCAATCTGGTCCTCTATGACGCTGTTTTCTTGATCCAGCAAGAGCATCTAAGCGTAATTTCTCCTGAAAATTTTTTATATTTAGTATTCCAAAAATAGAGCACATATTAATCTCCAAATATGAAGAGGATACTTTAAATAGTTTTATAAAAAATGTCAAATTGATTTTATAAATATAGTTTTTTTTGTGATAATTATATAAATTTGTTTGATTTTAGATATTTTAAAAACAGTTTATCTATAAATTAGGTATAATAACTGAAAAATATAGTTGATATGGTTTTTTTAATGATGGATACTTCCTGTTAATTATAATATTATCAACACATCGATTAAGCTCATCATCAGAAAATGATAGTTTTGTTTTATGAAACTCAATCTCTCCATATTTGTCAATCAAGATTGTATACATTTTAGTTCCATACTCTTTTCTATTTGCACAGGTTGATAACTCCTGATTTATCTCTTTTAAAAATATTTCAACCTCTTTTTTCTCCATTAAATCTAATCCCTCAATTAATGGTGTATCAAGAAATGGCTCTCTTATATCTTTTTTAGAGCTTTTTTGATAATATATTACATTATTGCTTTTATTACAGACAAAATAGTACTCAATAATCTCTGGATAGAGATGAATTTTACCATTATCATTTCTACAATAGAGATTTGAAACCTCTGAAACAGATTTAAATTTTACAACAATATATAGATCTAAAAAAGAGAACTCCTTTTTTGCTGCAATCAATTTTGCAATATCTTTTGGTATTGGAAGAGATATTTTTTGAGTCTCAAAAAGAATATCCCCATTTTTTAGATTTAAAGAGGATATTGTAAATGTTGATGTTTTAAAATCAAAATCCTCAATTGTATAATCTGAAGAGGTTAGTTTTATTGTATATTCACTTTTAAGAATATCCTCTTTATTTTTTAAATAATTATATTTCTCCTCACCTCTATCATAAACATTAAGATGTTCATAATTGCAACCACAGGGTTCGATTTGTATGGATTCACAAAAAGAGTTAAAATCAAATGAGTTATCCATTATTTTGGAGTAGTTGGCCCAAACTGTTGTAAATGTTATATATAAAATAAAAAATATTAAAGCTTTCATTGAAAGAACCAAAAATACTATACTAATAACAAGATATTTTTAAGTTTATTTTATAAAAATTAGAGTTGTATCATTTTTTTTGATATTTTAATAGAAATAGTAGACTATTTTTGACTCTCTTTTACTTTTGTAAAAGCATGCTCTAAGTCAGAAATCAAATCATCAACATCCTCAATTCCAACTGAAAGACGAATTAATCCATCTGGAATACCTGCTGCCTCTCTATCCTCTTTTGGAATAACACTATGAGTCATAAGAGCAGGGGACTCTGCTAAACTGTCAACAGAGCCTAATGATACTGCAAGTGTAAATAGATTTAATGAGTTTAGAAATAGTTCAGCACTTTCTAATCCCCCTTTAAGATTAAAACTAATCATTCCTCCAAAATCTAACATCTGTTTTTTAGCCAATTTATATTGTGGAAATGATGGTAGTCCTGGATATATAACAGACTCTACAAGCTCATGTTTCTCAAGATATTTTGCAATAATCATTGCATTTTCACAATGCTGTTTCATTCTTAATGATAATGTTTTAACTCCTCTACTTAGTAACCAAGCTGAAAATGGAGGAATATATGCACCAAGTTCAATTGTGTTTGGTCTTATTTTTTCGATTAAATCTCTATTTGATACAACAACTCCAGCAACAACATCTCCATGACCACTAATATATTTTGTTGCACTATGAATAACAATATCTGCCCCTAATGAAAGTGGTTTTTGTAGTATAGGAGTCATAAATGTGTTGTCTACAACAACTAAAATCCCTTTTTTATGAGCAATTTTAGCAATTTTCTCAATATCAAATATTGCTAATGTTGGATTTGATGGAGTCTCTATATATATCATTTTTGTTTTCTGTTTTATTGCCTTATTCAACTCCTTTGAATCATTCAAATCAACAGATTGTGCAGTAATTCCAAACTGTTTACAAGTATGATATAGAAAAGAGTGAGTTCCACCATAGAGAGATGGTGAATGTAAAATATGATCTCCTGTTTTTAAAAGACCCATAACAACACCACTAATAGCACCCATTCCAGAATTATATGCAATAGCAGATTCTCCACCCTCTAAAAGAGCCATTTTCTCTTCAATAATCCATCCATTATCATGACTTAATCTTGCATAAATATGTGCTGGATGGTATTTCCCCTCACCACAGTCGGTAAAAGCATTTGCAGCATCTTTTACATTTTTAAATGAATAGGTTGAGGTTTGACATATTGGAGCAGAGTGGTGTCCTAAAGTTTTTAAAATAGCCTCACCACCATGAATTGCTTTTGTTCTCATTCCAGAGTTTTCTACATCAATCATATTAATCTCCTATAGTAATAAAATAAAAATTAAAAACTACTCTTTAAGTTTTAAAAATAAAAACAAAAAAAATTTTTTGT
>JAFGXH010000148.1 GCA_016936735.1 bacterium | reverse complement strand
AATCTCTATTTTTTTTGGACTATTATGATTAATGACTCATTTTTAAAAAACATTGATAAAAAAGTAACAAAACCAATCAGATATGTTGGTGGAGAACATAATATAGTTTTTAATAAATACAAAGAGGCTAAATTAAGCTGGCTTTTATGTTATCCAGGGTTTTATGAAGTTGGAATGAGCAATCTTGGACTAAAAATATTGTACTCAATTTTAAATAATGATGATGATATATCAGCAGAAAGAGCTTTTGCTGTTGGAGAGGATATGTACTCATATATGAAAGAGAACTCTATCCCTCTCTATTCTCTTGAAACAAAAAAAGAGGCAAAAAATTTTGATATAATAGGAATAACACTTCAATCAGAACAGACATTTGGCTCTGTTTTACATATTTTAGATTTAGCAGATATTCCATTTTATTCATCAGAAAGAGATGAAAACTATCCTCTTATTATTGGTGGTGGACCATCTATTTTTAACTCTGAACCAATTGCTGATTTTTTTGATGCAATACTTATTGGTGATGGTGAAGAGGCAATTTTAGAGATCTCAAAAGTGATAATAGAGTCTAAAAGCCTTTCAAAAAAAGAGAAGTTATTAAAATTATCAAAAATTGAGGGAGTTTATATTCCATCATTTTTTGAATTTGAGTATGATGGTGCAAAAATATCAAAAAGAGTTGCTCTTATTGAAAATTATACAAAAGTAAAAAAAAGATTGCTCTCTGATATGAATAGTGTTGTTGTTCCAACAGAGTATATTACTGCAAATACAACATTAATACATGATAGAGTTGGAGTAGAGATACAAAGAGGATGCACAAGAGGATGTAGATTTTGTCAAGCAGGGATGACTTATAGACCAGTAAGACAAAGAAAACCAAAAGAGGTAAAGGAGGCTTTAGAAAAATCACTCCAAACTAGTGGAATGGAGAGTGCTGGATTACTCTCTCTTTCAGCGGGTGACTATGGATGTATTGATCCTCTTTTGAGAGATCTTTTAGGTGAAATGGAGGAGATTAATGTATCTTTGTCTCTACCATCACTGAGAACTGAGTCAATTACAGATGAGATGATTCGAGAGGTTGCAAAAGTTCGTAAATCTGGTTTTACTCTTGCTCCTGAGGCAGGAACTGATAGAATGAGAAGAGTTATTAATAAAGGAAATAGTGAAGAGAATCTTCTTGAAAGTGTTGAAAGAATTTTTCAGGCAGGCTGGGATCATCTAAAACTATATTTTATGATGGGATTTCCAACAGAAACAGAAGAGGATATAAAATCTATTATGTGGCTTGCTAAAAAATGTAGCTCAATTGCAAGAAGATATAATAGAAAGGCTAGAGTAGATTTATCAGTTAATCTTTTAGTTCCAAAACCATTTACACCATTCCAATGGGTTGGAATGCCTGATTATGAAACATATCAAACAATGCGAAATACTCTATATCATATGAAAAATAGCTCTGTTTCTATCAATATTGCATACTATAAAGAGGCAATGCATGATGGAACAATATCTCGTGCAGATAGAAGATTATCATCTGTTTTTGTAGACTATTATTGGAAAAATGTTGATAAAAAACGGGTTTTTGATTTTTTCGATCTTCAGGATTGGGAGGAGTCTATTGAAAAATTTGGTCTAAAAATATCAGATCTTATTGGAGAGAAAGATAAAAATGATATATTACCTTTTGACCATATTGATGCAGGTGTATCTAAACTATTTTTGTGGAATGAGTATCAAAAAGCATTAAATGAAGAGACTACAGATGACTGCTCTTTAGGTGATTGTCAAGGATGCTCTCTTTGTGATTTTTCAACAGTAAAAAATATCACATTTAAAAAAGAGGAGTATCAATCTCTTATGAACTCTTCAGAAAAAAACAGTGAAGATAAAAAAGAACAAAATATTGATTTAGATGAAAAATCGGAAAATTCAGAATATTTTCCACTTCAAAATAGAAATGAAATTGAATATACAAAAAGCCAACAGGAGGCTTTAAGAAGAGCTAAAAGTAGAAACTTTAAATATTTTGCATCAGTTAAAAAGGTTTTTCCTGCAAATATGATGTCTCAATTGGATTTTCTTCAAACTTTAACCAGAATATTCAGACGTGCATCGATTCCAATCTCATATACAGAGGGTTTTAATAAACGTGCCTATGTTGGAGTATACTATCCATTATCTCTTGGGATAGAGTCTTTGGATGAAGCAATTGAGTTTTTTACAACAGAGTCAATAGATTTAAACGATATTTTAAATACTCTTAATAAAAATAGCGTAGATGGTGTCCAATTTCTTGATCTATATGAGCTTGAAAATAAAAAGGAGTTAAGCCTAAACCTTAATGGATTTATTTATGAGGTGGTTTTGGATTCTGAAAAAGAGGAGAATGAGACTAGCCTTGAGTTTATAGAGAAAAAATTAGATAAAAAAGAGAAATCAACTCTATATTATACAGAAAATTCAAACTTTTCAGAATCAGCCAAACTATTAGTTATAAACCCAGAGCAAACTTTTATTAGAAAAGAGAAGGAGTACAAATTAATAGATTCAGTTGAATCTGTAGAAAGAATTGGTGAAAATATTTTTAATATATCTATTATTAAAAATAACACCTTTATTGCACATCCAGAGGAGATTATTAAAGCTATTTGGGGTGAAAATAGAGGTATTAAATCTATTCTAAAATTAAAAAATATATTTGTATCTT
>JAFGXH010000147.1 GCA_016936735.1 bacterium | reverse complement strand
TTATCAATATTTTAGTATTGTTGTTACTATTTCTATATTATAAAATATAAAACTCATAAATATATATCGATAAAATAGTTTTTTGTCAAATAATTTAAACAGATATTATAATAAAATGTTTGTTAATTTTTATATTTAATAAAATATATTATACTAATAATTGATAATTAAATTGCCACTATTAAGAAAAAAATCTTTATTAAAAACTCAAAATATAATATAACTATCACTAATTTAAGAAAAAATCACTATTTTCTTAACATTTATATGAGGTAGTATGAAAAAATATATCTTTATTCTAATTTCATTTTTAATACTTGCTGGAATTATCTTTTATACAGAGACACGAGATGAGATAAGAGGGGCAATTAAAGAGGCAAAAACAGAGGTTGAGAAAAGGGTAAGTGTTGATGTCAAAGTTGAATCTATTCCATTTGAAAAACATATAGTATCTAATCACTATACAAATACTAAGTCTCATTTAGACTATCTTTCTGTTGACTCAGATAAAATCTGGATTACAAAAGGTGGTATTATCAAAGGTGACACAGTAAATCGTGTTTTAAACGCAACAGATTTTAAAACAACAACAAAAGGTTACTCAGGTTCAAAAGATAATATTGATAAAATATTTATTGGTTATCCATTTGGTTTTATTATGGTTAACAGCTCAATTATACAATATTACAAGTTTGGAAAAGAGATTTCTAAATGTATTCAAGAGGATAAACTATACTGTATTTATGATGGTAATAAAGTTATTGTTTCTGACCAATCACCATATACAAAATTTTATGAGTTTAAAGAGGAGTCTCAAAAAATAAAAGATATTGGATTCTATCAGAATGAGCTTATTGCATTGTCTGAAGGCTCTTTAATTTTTTATGGGGTTGATAAAAAACGTGTAGTTAAACTAAACGAAGAGTTTGCAGATAGAGTCTATATATTTGGGAATACTATATATATCACATCAGATACACATATCTATAAATATGAGAATAAAATATTAACAACATTTAAAGAGTTTCCTGCAGCAATATCTCTATATGATAATGGAAAATCTACAACTATTGCATCACTACATGGAACAGTTTGGAAAGATGATCAGATTCTGTTTAAAGTTGATGCTTTAGTTAATAATATGGTTGTTGAAAATGACTCTATATATCTATTAACAAACAAAGGAGTCTATTATTATCAAAATGGTGAAGTGAGTGAGTTAGAGAATCATAATATAATTCAGGGAGACATGATAACAGTTTTCACACCTTTTCATAATAATCTTATTTTAGTAGGTTATTTTGAGGGTGGTATTGATACACTTGATATAAATAGTGGTAAAGTTGAACCATTTATCAAAACTGTTGGTGGTGTTAATGATATCATATATAAAGATGATAAGCTATATGTTGCAACAACGAATGGGATATATCTATATAGCTCTAATGGAATCCAAGAGAGAGTATATAATCAAAAAGATGGACTATTAGGAAACTCTGTTTCAAAAATTGAGTTTATTGAAAACACTCTATTTGCAGGTACTGAAGGTGGGATATCTGCACTTCAAGGAGATAGCTTTACATCTATTTATGCTCTACATGGTCTGATTAATAATAGAGTATACACAATATCATATTTCAATGGTTATATCTATGTTGGAACACTTGGTGGAGTCTCTGAGCTTAGATATTTAACTGTAAAACAGAGTTGGTCTCACAAAGATATATCAACCCCTTGGATAACATCTATTTCTCATGTTGGAAACCTCCTTTTTGTTGGAACTTATGGTGGTGGTGTTTTCAAATATGATGGAAAAGAGTTTAAAAAACTCTCTGAAAAGGGTAAGAAAATATATATAAATCCAAACTCATTTGAAAACTATAAAGAGTATGCTCTTTTTGGAACATTAGCAAAAGGAATCTATATATATAACACTAAAAAAGATAGTGGTTTCTACTATGAGGAGCTTCCAACACTTAATGTGACATCTTTAAAAGTTATAAATAAAAACCTTTACATTGGAACAGACTTTGGATTTGCAACAATTGATATTGAAAAAGTATTAGCAGGATTACCAGAGAACTAACTATCTAAAATCGAAAAGCTGATGAGCATTCTCCTCAATATAGGGTAGATATCCAAAAACCTCTCTCCACATCTGTGAAGACTCCATACACATATATAAAGGTGCTTTAGGATGATATTTTCTTATCTCATCACGAATCATTTTATACATTTCGCTTCGCTCTTTATAAAGATATCTCATCTTTTGGTCATCACTCATCCAAAACTCACCAGATAGTATTGTAGATTTTGGAAAACGCTCTTTTATTGCATCTTTTATCTCTTTTGAATATCTAAATCCACCAACAGATATCCAATCAATTGAGTCTGGTTTAACATAACTATAGATCAATTTGATAACATTTTTATACTCATTTTCAAAACCATCAAACATGACTACAGGATCAAAATGGAATGCTAATCTATATCCCCAACTCTCAACTTTTTTAGCAGCAGCAAGTCTCTCCTCAAGAGTTGCAACACCTCTCTCTTCAGCATCAATAAACTTTTGAGGATTAACAGAGAAAGAGATTACTGTTTTACCATTATGATTTAAACCCTCTAACAGATCAATTGAGTCACTTTTAGTTTTAAGCTCAAGAACTGCATTATCAACTTTTGAGAAAAAATCAATAAGTATTGAGCTTAAATTTGTAATTGAATCAATTGCCAGTGAGTCAGCAAGTTCACCTGTTCCAATTCTAAAGATACGATTTGGATATTTTTTTAACTCATCTGATATTTCAGAAAGCATATCATCAATATTTGAGAATATAACCATAGCCTGTGTATTAAGATAGTTTTGAAGAGAGCAGTATGTACAATCAAATGGGCAATTTGTATGAGCATTAATAACATAATAGTTGCAACAGAGTAACCCTTTTGAGCCAGGGCATTTTTTCAAAAAAGCCCCTTTAAATTTTCTCATTAATAGAATCTCTTTTCCAATAGATATTGAATCATCAATAGATTTAAAATCATCAATAGACTCTTTTCTATAATCGGTAACATAAACTCTTTCAACATCTGGAAATTTTGCAAGAATAGCCTCTGCATAATCCCCTTTATCACCATCTGGCTCTATATATATCTTTTTAGGAACAAAATTTTTCATATAAATCTCAAAAAATAAAAAAATACAATATTTATTTCATTTTGTAAACATAAAATAGAGATAAAAATTAATAAAAAATCTATTTTAGTAAATAATTTCTAAAGATAAAAACCTACTTCTCTTTTATAT
>JAFGXH010000146.1 GCA_016936735.1 bacterium | reverse complement strand
AATGCAGCAAAATAACCATGTTTTGTTATTCCCATCCATGTTCCACCCTCTTTTAAATCTTTTCCAGCAAGAATATGGGGATATTTTTCCCAAAAAGAGGCATGCATTGATGGCCTATCTGTAAATTCATCTCTATTTCCAATAATAACAAGTGGATATTCTCTATTTTGATTAACTCCAACAAATATGGTACACATAAACACCATCATTAAAATTGCGACATTATATTAATAAATAATATGATTATTTACAATAAATTTCTTTTTTATCTTATAGAAGAGACTCTAATCTCTAAAAATCCTTATTTTATTTACTTATATTTGACATATTAATATAAACATGATATCATTTGTCGCTTTCATTAATGAGGATTTCATGAGTATTTTGAAAAAAAGTTTAATCCTTATGTTGGTTACACTTATTGCTATTCCACTTCAAGCAGCAAAACCAACAGTAACTCTTTGGGATTTAACAGTAGAGCAGAATGAGTCACTATCTGCAAGAATGAGCCTTTATATTATTAATGAGCTCAAAAACAAAAATAGAATTGATTTTACAGAAAATAGATTTAAAGCAAAATCTGTTGAAGTAAAAAAAAGGGTATTTGATAAATCACTTTTTTCTGAAGTAACTGAGATTCAAAAAACTTTAGAGGATTATAAAAAATCTGAAGAGATTGCATTGGCATCTGAATCTGCTCAACAACTTATTGATTTATACACAGAGAATTTTGACAATTTAGAGAGTTTTCAACCACTATTTGAAGCATATCTTCAACACTCATTTCTTATGAATATTGATGGTTTTGATGATGAATCAAAAGAGTCAATGCTTCAAGCAATAACAATTGGAAGAAATCTAACTTTTGATACAAAAAAATTCTCCCCTCAATTTGTCACAAGATATACAAGAGAAAGAGGCCGTTTTGAAAAAAAAGAGAACTCATCTATTGAAATAAAAGGTGATTCTGTTGAAGTATATATTGATGGAATCTTTTTTGGAAATTCACCTGTAAAAGTGACAGATATCTCTTTAGGAAAACATTTTATTGTTTTAGTAAAAGATGGAGATGTTGTTAAAAAAGATATTATTGATTTAAAAAAAGATGGAAAATCAATAACATTTACCAAAAACAAAGAGGATATTAATATCGATTCATTATCTTCTGAAGAGATTTTTCAAATTGCTTATCAATTAATATCAAAAAAAGAGATAAATACTCAATTACAATCAGCTCTTAATAGTTTTGCAAAAAAAGAGAATAAAGAGTTTATTGTTTTTGGTTATACAGACAGAAAATCAGATCTATATAATGCATCCATATTTTTATATCACAGAGATAAAAATCAGATAGCATTTTTATCAAAAGCTGAATTTGATAGTGATCTTTTAACTGGTGATGTTGAGGGTTTAAGAGTTGGTAATGAAACTGTTGCTGGAGTTGATAATTTTGGAAAATTAAAAATTGTCTCAATAACAGAAAAGGAAAACTCCTCTTTAAAAGAGATTCAATATCCTCCATTTAAAAATATCAATTTTAATGCTCAACAAACCACAATTACTAAAAATGAATCTGATGATTCAAATAGAGTGGTTGCAGTAAAAAAAGAGCCTATTAAAAATAATGAAGTTAAACCTCAAAAAACAGAAAATAACAAGGTAAAAAAGGAAAAAAAAGAGGATATAAAACTTGATAATGCAGACTATAATCTCCTTCAAAATAAAAAGAGTCTATCAGTTCTTGATAAAAATTCCAATAAATACAATAAAAAAGAGGATAAAAGTGAAGCTTTTTATCAAACTTGGTGGTTTTGGACAATATCAGGTATTCTTCTTACAGGTGCTGGAGTTGGAATCTATTTTGTTGCAACAGATTCTGGTGATGAAGTAAAATCAAATGTTTCTGCAACTTGGTAAAATCTCTTTTAGGAGTTAAAAAATGAAAAAATATATAGTTTTTTTAATAGTTATATTATCTTTTTTTACATCTTGTGGAGAGGAAAATACAGGAACATTAGATGTTCAAACTCGCTTTCCATCTGGCTATACTCCATCAAGAGCTGAAAAAATGATTATATCTGTTGGTTCACCAAGATTTTGGTTGAGTGATTATACAAAGGAGAATTTCCTATTAGATTCACAAGAGTTTAATTATAGCGAAGGGAGTGGAAAAGTCTCAAATATTGGTGAACAGGATATTCAAGTTATGTTTGAGATAAAAGAGGCTGGAGTTCAAGAGAATATTATTGCAAGAGGTTTAACATCTGTTATATCAAGTAATGGTAAAAATCAGACTCATTATGCAATTATATCTCCACTTCACTCTTTTAGTAACTCTCTTAACATTAATAACTCTATAACACAACTTCCTATTGGACTTTATGGTCATACCGCAACAGAGCTTCCTGATGGAAGAGTTTTGATTTGGGGTGGATTTAAATCTGATGGAACAGCAACATCTGATGCCTATATTTTTGATCCTGCAACACATTTTTACACACAGCTCTCTTTTACAAACACTCCAGTTGCAAGAGGATATCACTCAGCAACATTCTTTTATGGTAATACACAAGATAAAACAGATCCAAAAGTATTAATTGCTGGTGGAATGAAGGATTCAAATAACTATCTTATGGATTTAGAGATATTTGATGTTAAAACAGAAACAGTAACAAAACTTTCACAAACACTCCAATCACAAAAAGCATTTCATGAAGCAGTTTATTTAAAAGGTGGCTCAATTATTATTATTGGTGGAAAAAATAATTTAGGTGCTCAAAGTAGTATTGAGATGTTTAATCCATATACAAATGGGATATCTTTATGGGGAACTCTTCCAAAACCATTAGTAAATATGGCTGTTTCATCTATCGGAAATGATAAAATTATTATTGCTGGTGGAGATAATGGATCAGATGTGAATAAAAATGTTTATCTTCTTACATTTAATAATGAGGAGCTTGAAAATCTTGGTGAATTAACAGAGGCAAGAACCTCTCTTCAGAGTGTTTTTGTTAATGATGATGTTTATTTTATTGGTGGATTTAAATCTGTTTCAAACACAACTTTTTCTCAAGCATCAGGAACAGTTGAAAAAATCAATTTAACAACAAGAGTTATTCAAAAACTATCAGCATCTTTATCTAATCCAAGAGGAGAGTTTACAGCAACACTTTTAAGTAATAACAATATTGCTGTTATTGGTGGGCATGATGGTAATAGAAATCCAGTTGGAGATATGGAGTTAATTTGGAATCAAGTAGGAAAAAGTAAGCCAACAACAACTGCAACAATGATAACACCAAGATTTGGACATAAAGCAATTCATACAAATACAGGAATTGTTATTGTTATTGGTGGAAAATCATTCTCTATTGATGGATTAACAGCAACAGAGTTCTATACAGCTCCTTAAGAGCCTTCAAATATCTTTAAAACTCACTATTCAGTGAATTCTCCTCGATTTGAGCAATAAGTCTTTCATGAAATGTTTTTGCACTATGTACTCCCTGTTGTTTTGCAAGCTGATTTCTTGCTGCAATCTCAACAATTGTTGCAATATCCCTACCCTGCCTTAATGGAAGTTTTAAATATGGAATAGATAACTCTAAAACTGTATAAAACTGGTCATCTAAGCCAATTCTATCATAGTTCTCTTTTGGATCCCAATCAGCAAGCTCTATTACTAACTCTATTTTTTTTCTATTTCTTACAGAGACTATTCCAAAAAGATCTTTAATATTCAATACTCCTAAACCACGTATCTCTAAGTAGTGTTTAATTATCTCTGGAGCAAAACCATATAGATTTACTGGACCTATTTTTCTTATTTTTACAACATCATCAGAAACAAATCTATGCCCTCTTTTTATAAGCTCAAGAGCAATTTCAGATTTGCCAATACCACTTTTTCCTATCAATAAAAGACCAATTCCATAAACATCAACTAAAGTTCCATGAATATTTGTTTCTGGAGCAAATTTTTCAAAAAGAAGCTCTGTAATAACATCAATAAAATGTTCTGTTGTAAATGATGTTGTGATAAGTGGAATTTGATACTGTTTTGCAAGCTCCTCAACAACTTCAGAAAAAGAGAGATTATGGGTTAATACAATACATGGAATAGTTCTATTTTGAAAAAGTTTTGTAATATTTAAAAACTGCTCAGTTTTTGATGTTTGATTGAGATATGCAATCTCTGAATTTCCAAATATTTGAACTCTATTAGAGTGGACATAAAGATATAATCCTGTTATTCCTAATGCTGTTTTTTGTGTTCTATGTGACTCTATTTTTCTATCTAAACCTCTATTCTCAACTATTGAATTAATACCTAATGAGTCTCTATTATCTAAAAAAAGTGACTTTACTGTTAACATAAATCCTTTTAAAACATTAATATAGTTAAATAAAATCTCTATAAACCAAATAGAGTTTAAAAAAAATTACTATCTATTGATTTTTAAAGTAGTTTAAAAATATCACTATATTTTTAAATCAATACAGTAAATATTCGGCATTATAGTATTAATTTTAAATATATCAAATACTATTTTAATAGAGCTTAAAGATTTTTTATTAAAATATTCAAATTTATAAAGCTTAAAACTATATCAAGTAATTATATATATATCTTTTATTTTTGGGGTAGATTTTTCGAGTGATAATAAAAACTTAAATTCATACCTACTATTATTTAGAAAAAATAAAAAAGATTAAAATTAATCTACTCTTCATTATCTTCATTATCTATTTTATTATCTTTTTTAGACTCTAAGTAGGCTTGATGTGTCTGTTTTATAACTTTTCTTGCCTCTTCTGATGAAAACCAGCCTTGACTTTCAACTTTTTTAAACTCAAGCATTTTATATGTTAAAAAGAAATTCTCAATCTCTGCTAAATAGTGTTGGGGAACCATTGATATATCAAAAATTTTTTTATAAAAAGGGTCATTTATAAAAACAGCAAGAATTTTATCATCAACTCCCATATCATCAACTATTTTTAAAACTCCAATAGGTCTAACCTCCATAAAACAACCAGTAAATGTTGGTTCTGTTACAATCGCCATAACATCTAATGGATCTCCATCTCCACAAAGTGTTGATGGAATAAAACCATAAGCCTCTGGATAGTGAACAGATGAGTGTAAAACTCTATCAAGTTTATAAACCCCCAAAGTTGTATCATACTCATATTTGTTTTTGCTATGTTTTGGAATCTCAATAAATGAGTAGACTGTTTCTGGCATATTTGGACCAATGGGGTAATTTTTTAAATTAAACATACTTTTCCTAAAAAAATAATAAAAAACAGGGTAAATATAAACATTATAACTGAATTTTGCAAATTTTTTTTAAAAATAGCATATAAAATTTTTATAAAAAAAACTTATCTGAAATATAATTAAAATAACTTTGTTTTATTCTACTGTTTTGATATTGAATTTTGTTGCTAAAAGTGGTAATAAAATGTAGCAGAAATTGGAGGATAAGATGCAATCTATTCTGTTTAAATCAAAAATCCATCGGGCAACAATAACAGATGCAAATCTTGAGTATGAGGGAAGTGTAACAATCGATGAAACATTAATGAAACTTGCAAATATGAGAGAGTTTGAAAAAGTTGCAATCTGGAATGTTACAAATGGAGCAAGGATTGAGACATATATACTAAAAGGGATTCCTAATAGTGGAACAATATGTGTAAATGGTGCAGGAGCACATTTTTTTAAAAGGGGTGATATTGTTATTCTAGCAACATTTGGAATATACTCTGAAAGTGAGTTAGAAAACTATAAACCAACCGTTGTATTTGTTGATGAAAATAACTCTTTTAGAGAAAAGCGAAATGAGCTTCTGCCTTAATTATTTTTAGCTTAAAAGGAGGGTTGTTTATGAAAAAAACAGTTTTTTTATTCACTATTTTATCTATATTTTTATTATCCTGTTCAAAAAATAGCTCGCCTAAAATTACAACTAATGAGAAAAAAATTGAAAAAAGAGTAGATTCTCCAGTTTTTGAAGATAGATATTTTACTATCTCAACAGAGATTCCCAAATCTATAAAAAGTGGTGAAAAATTATCCTTTAAAATTGATACTAAAGCTAGAGGTGGTCATCATATAAATGTTGACTTTCCTATATCACTATCTTTTGATGATGGTTGTTTTGATTTTGGAAATAAAAAATTTAAAAAAACAGATTCAAAAACAACTGAAACAGGGATTATATTTGAATTAAATGGAGTTTGCTCCCAGATAGGATCTCAAAAAGTATCAGGAGTTCTGAATTTTGGACATTGTACAGATGAGATTTGTGCAACAGAAAAACTACCTTTTAACTTCAATGTTATAGTTGAATAGATATAGTATCATTAAAAAAAATAATTTTGACATTTTTTATAAACATATAAGTGATTTAAAATATTAAATTTTACTACTATTTTTGAATAATATTCTTAATAATCCGTTTATTAATTAATACTATTTTTTTAGGGGGAATTTATGAAAACTTTTTTTGCAATTTTTTTTCTTTTCACAGTCTCATTAATGGCTGATAAAGTTAATATCTACAATAACAAATCGGAACAATCTGATGTTAAAATTGATTTTGAAAAAGAGATAAAAAGCTCTGAAACAAACACTATTATTATAACTGTTTCTCCTAAAAATGGTTGGCATATAAATCAGGATTTCCCTTTATCATTTAAACCAACCTCCTCTTGCTTTAAATTTTCAAAAGAGAAATTTGGTAAAAAAGATGCAACAATAACCGAAAACTCTCTTTTATTAAAAATAGACACATCTTGTGAAAAAGCGGGTAAAACAGATTTAAAAGGGGGATTTTCATTTGGTGTTTGTAGTGATTCTTTATGTAAAAAAGAGAGCTTTGAGTTTGAATTATCTATTAATGTAAAATAACTACTATTTTATCTTCAATTAAATTTTAATAGGACAAAAACAGAAATAAATCTAATTATTTATACAAATAACTTTAAATTACGATTATATTATGATAGATTTACTCTGATATATTTATGATTTAAATATATATAAGATTATTTGGAATAATTATAAATCATATATGTTTTAATATCGGTTTGATTGGAGCTATGATGAATAACAATATACCTAAAGTCTATGATCAATTAGATGCCTATATTCAAAAAATTAATCAATTTACTCTTCTTACAAAAGATCAAGAGTTCTCATTGGCAAAAAAATTGAAAGATGATGGTAGTCAAAACTCAGCAATGTTACTCATAAACTCAAATTTAAGATTTGTTGTAAAAATTGCATATCAATATAAAAACTATGGATTTAAACTATCAGATTTAATCCAAGAGGGAAATTATGGTTTAATAATGGCTGTAAAGAAATTTGATCCAGAAAAAGGCTATCGATTAATAACCTATGCTGTTTGGTGGATTAAAGCGTATATAAAAAACTATATAATCAACAATTGGTCTCTTATTAAAGTTGGAACAACACAGGCTCAAAAAAGACTCTTTTTTAAACTTAAAGAGGAGATGAGAAAAAATGAGATTCTAATGTTAAAGGGTGGTGATGTAGAGATTAAACTGATTGCAGATAAATTTCAAGTAAAAGAGAGTGAAATTATTGAAATGGATCAAAGAATCTCTTCAAAAGATTTCTATCTTGATGCACAATTATCAGATGATAAAGGAACTACTCATATTGATCTGCTATCAACAAATGATATTAGTATTGAGGATAAAATAATTGATGAGGAGCAATTAGATAAAATTGGTGAAAAACTAAAAGAGGTATATAAAATTTTAAAAGATGTTGAGAAAACAATTTTTGAAGAGAGACTCATTGCTGAATATCCTAAAACACTTCAAGAGCTTGGAGAACAACTTGGTATTTCCAGAGAAAGGGTAAGACAACTTGAGGTTAGAACGAAAAATAAAATAAAAAAATTTCTTGAAACTGAATGTGATTATACAATAGAGGTATAAAACTTTATGTGTGGAATTGCTGCAGTTATCTCCCAAAAAACAGATATCTCAAAACAGTTAGTTGTAACTCTTGGAATGCTTCAACATAGAGGGCATGATGGGGCTGGTATTATAACTTTGAAAAATAGTAATCTTTTTTTTGAATATAAAAAAAAGGGGTTAGTTTCACAGATTTTTACATCAGAAATTCTTGATAATATGAGCTCTACTATTGGAATTGGACATATAAGATATACAACTCAGGGGTCTGATTCAGAACTAAATTTGATGCCAATTACTCTCAAAAGAGAGGATGGTTTAGAGATATCTATTGTCTTCAATGGAAATATAAAAAATATATTAGAGATAAAAGATATTTTAAATGCTAAATCTGAATCCTTACTTCAAACAGAGAGTGATGGAGAGTTGTTAGTTGCACTATTTTTGCTATATTTTAAAAATTCAATGTTTGATACAATAAAAACTATTCAAAATGTTGTAAAAGGGGCATTCTCTGCAATTTTATTAACCAATAGGGGTGAGATTATATCTTTTGTTGATAATTATGGTTTTAGACCTCTATTTTGGGGAAAACAGATTAAAAATGGAGAAATATTCTATTTAGCCTCATCAGAGACACCTCCACTTGAAAGTTTTGATTATCAGATTTTTAAAGAGATGAGAGCTGGAGATATTTTAATATTTAATAGTAGTAAAACTCCAAAATTATATAAAGGAGAGAGAGATAGAGAGCATTTTTGTGTTTTTGAGTTTCTATATTTTTCTCGTCCAGACTCTACAATATTTAATCAATCTATTGCAGAAAAAAGAGTTGAGGTTGGAAAAGCTTTAGCTAAAATAGTAAAATCAGAGAAAATACAACCAGATATAGTTATTGATATTCCATCATCTGGCTATTTTGCAGCTTTGGGATTTTCAGAAGAGTTAAATATCCCATTAAAGAAAGGGATTATACAAAATGAGTTTATGAAAAGAAGTTTTATTTTACCTCAACAAACAGAGAGAGAGGAAAGAGTTAAACAGAAGTTCAATATTATAAAATCTACTATTTTAAATAAAAAGATTGCAGTAATTGATGACTCAATTGTAAGAGGAACAACAGCAAAACATCTTATGAAACAGTTAAAAGTTGCTGGTGCAAAAGAGATATACCTACTATCAGCATCTCCTAAAATATATAATCCCTGCTATTATGGAGTTGATATTGCTCAAAAAGAGGAGCTTATTGTTAATCAATATAACCATAAAGATTTAGAGAGATATTTTGATGTTGATAGGGTTATTTTCCTTGAGTTGAAGCAGTTAAAAGAGATTTTTAAAGAGAATCTCTTTTGTTTTGCCTGTTTTGATGGAGATTATCCAGTTTAGAAGCTATAAACTGTTTCTGATTACTCACTCTTTTTTAGTGGGGTAATGCTTAATCTTATAGCATGAACAGCCAGAAGGTTTCTATTATATACCATAAGAATAGTGATTCTATCTCTTTTATTAAATATAGCTAACTATTTGATTTAATATAGCCTGTTTAGACTAAGTAAGAGATTAATATACACCCTCAAAAATAAAGATAACATAGAGTAACCAATATGATTACATCAAGCTTTTACTATAAATTGTGGTTATATTGATAAATGTTAGAGAAATTATTTTGTATATGATGGGAACTTTTGATTTCTCTTCCAGAAAACATAATCTTCTAATATCTCTTTATGGTCAAAAACCATATTCTCTGGGATGTTATTTATCTCTATAGCTATTACAGATTTAGCATCATCTCCAGCTTTTGGAACACCGTTCGCTGTTGCAATAAACACTGTTGATACTGTGTGAAAGCGTGGGTCTCTAGTTGGATTAGAGTATGTTTTAAGTTGAGTTAAAAGAGTGATATCAAGATTAGTCTCCTCCTTTGCCTCTCTTACTGCAGCACTCTCTAAAGACTCACCATAGTCAACAAAACCTCCAGGAATGGCAACTCCTAATGGCTCATTATGTCTTTCAATTAAAACAATCTTAGAGTTATCATCCAATAACTCAATAATAATATCAACTGTTGGGTATGGGTTTCTATAATTACTCATTAATCCTCTTTCAAATTACGATAAAATAGAGTCTCTCTCTTTGCTTCCATTTTGGTTTTCTCTTTTACAAACTCAGCATGAATCCTTTTTGATTTCAAAGACTCATAAGCCTTTATTATCTTCATTCCTAATGGAACCGCAGCAGAGCTTGAACCACCATGCTCAACCAATACTGTTACTACAATCTCTGGTTTATATGATGGAGCAAAGGATGAAAACCAAGCATGATGCCTTAATTCCCAAGGAATCTCGAACTCATACTCATCACTTGTCTTAGATGCAACCTGTGCTGTTCCTGTTTTACCAGAGACCATTATATCATTAAGTCTAAATGAGTATGCTGTTCCTGATGGGTCATTGATTGCACTATAAAGCCCTTTGTTAACTTTTTGAAAGGAGTATGGTGATATCTCTGTGGTTTTCTGTACTATTTTTCTCTCATATTTCATTTTGCCATCAAATGATAGCACTCTATCAAGCAGATTAATCTGTTTTTTTACCCCTAAATTGGCTGTTGTCATGTATAGATCTGCCACTTTATATGGTGACAGATACACATCACCCTGCCCTATTGATGTATTTAATGCAATACCTTTCTGATATCTTCCGTAACGATCCCTATACCATTTCTCATTTGGAACAAACCCAGATGGAACATCAGTTATAAAATCACTATAGTTTGAACCAACACCTAGCATTTTTGCATATCTATTTATCTCATCAAGACCTATTTTTTTAGCAACTCGATAAAAATAGACATCACAAGACTCTGCCATTGCCTTTTTTAGGTTAACAGAACCATGACCAGTTCTTTTCCAACATCTAAAAGATGTTGACCCATACTCCTCAACCCCTTTACAATCAACAGTCTCATCCTCTGTGAATGTGCCACTATCTATAGCAGCTAAAGCAGTTATAAGTTTAAAAACAGAGCCTGGATAAAACTGCTTGAAGGCTTTGTTCAATGTTGGTTGTAGTTCATCTTTAAAAATCTCACGAAGATAGTTTTTATCATCCTTTAATATAATCTTATTTGGATCAAATGTTGGTTTTGAATAGAGTGCAAGAATATCACCAGTATCAACATCCATAACAACAGCTGCACCAGAGCGAACATTGAAAAAAATCTCATCAATCTCTTTTTGGAGATCTAAATCAATTGTTAAATATACATCATTTCCCTCCTCTACAGGTGGAAACTCTTTATTTTTTTTATCAATCAGTTGCTGTAAAAAACCATCTTTTTTAATTTTTCCACTTTGATCTCTTATGACAATTTTTTTACCATTTTTACCTCTAAGATACTCCTCAAGATAACCTTCAGCTCCAGTTCTACCAATATAGTCATCATTAAGATATCCTAAATCTTTTTTCTCTTGAAACTCTTTTGGTGTGATTTTATTTATATAACCAACAATATGTGATGCTATTCCACTGTTTGGATAGTGTCGAATTGATTCTGTAACAATATCTAGTCCATTAAGTCTAAACATTCTAGACTCAATTAAAGCAAGCTCTTTTGAGGAAAGATGCTCTTTAAGCATAAAACTCTCTTTATTTTTGCTATTTAGAGACTCTTTTAGGCTAATTTGTTGTTTTTCTGTTAATTTGATACTGTTTATTATAAAATCAATGGTATCTGAATCGAGAAATTTTGGTATAATATATAGATTAAATGCAGGTATATTTTTGGCTAAAACATTTCCATTTCTATCATATATATTTCCTCTTTTAGCTGAAACCTGAATCACATCAAGAAAATTATTTTCCGCTTTTTGAGCATAATAATCTCCATCAACAACCTGCATTTTATAAAGCCAACTAAAAATTAGAAAAAATACTAGAACTAGTACTATTAAGAATAGACGTATTTTAAGTGTGTAAAATTGAATTATCTGTTTTTCACCCCAGAGCATGCAAACCCCTACCCCGTAAACCAATTAAATCACATTTAAATAAAAAAATCAATATTTAAAAAATTAAAATAATATAAAAATAGTCCGAAAATAGTTAAAAGTGGAGTCTATCTATGGAAAATGGTGAAAATTTAAAAAAAATATTTAATCAAAAGGTAGAAACAAGGGAGGAATTAATACAATCAATAGTAGATGATTTAACAAAAGATAACCAACACAATTTTATGTTTGTAAGACAACTAATTCAATCAATGGAGCAAAATAAAATTGAGATTCCTATATTACCAATGATTGCAAATAAAATTCTTCAACTATCTTTTAATCCAAATTCAGACTATGATAAATATGCTCAAATTGTAAAAAGTGATACATCTATAGCTGTAAATGTTATTAAATTAGCTAACTCTCCATTATATAAAGGGTTACGAGATATAAATGATCTTCAACTTGCAATAAGTAGAATTGGTATTGAGGGTTTAAAAGAGATTGTTCTTATGTTATCATTAAAAATGAAGATTTTTAATAATAAAATTTTTAAAATTGAGTTTGAAAATACTTGGAAATCATCTTTATTAATAGCCTTAATCTCATCAAAAGTTGCAGAACACTATAAAATTTCACCATCAAAAGCCTATACCATAGGACTTTTACATGATGTTGGAGATTTAATTTTTTATAATCAAATCTCTTTATATCAATCCAAAAATCCCAAAACCTTTTTTGCTGAGAGTTTTATGAATAGAATATCCTACTCTTTTCATCCTAAATTATCAGCATTAGCACTCCTTTCTTGGGGGTTTCCAAAAGAGGAGTATGAGTTTATATCTCAACACCATCTTCCGCCAAAAGATAACTCTGTTATTTATCAAAAAATACTATATCTTGCTATATCTCTTGTTGCTGCAAAAACAATTATAGAGAGCGATTATGATGAAAAATCACTTTTTCCATATGAATTTATGATTCAACAAGCAAAACTCAATATATCTGCCAAGATTTTAAAAGAGATTTTTTTAAAGGCAATAGGTGATTTTGAGATAATTCAAACAATGTTTGGTGAATCTATGAAGTAATCAATTAAAAAGCATAATTAAAGAAAAAATATATAACTATTTTAATAAATGAGTGTTATTTTATTATTATATTGAAAATCAATTTCAAAAAGCTATTGACTTTATAAAAAAAAAATATATCATGTTTAGATGATTTTTGGCTTATGCAAAAAACATTGAAAAAATCGATATTTTTACTTCTAATATATCTCTCTTCGCAGTTTTTAATTCTGCATCATGCAACTCATACAAGTCATGTTTGGAATCCTATAACTGCTAAATTTTATGATGTTGAGAAAAAAGGCTCTAAATATATCTCCTCTTTAAAAAAAATAAACAATAAAAATTTTTTTAGTTCAGAATCCAAACGTGATAATATTTTAAGTACAGATTGTAATGATTTCCTACATACACATGATTGTCAACAGTTAACATTTTTTAATCAAAAAGTTGAAATTCCAGTAAAGCCACTCTCTTTTCTAATATTAAAAACATATAACACATATAGTATTAAAAAACATGTTGCATTATATTTTAAACAGAATTTTCAACTAGCCTACATTTTTGCTCCAAAAAACTCACCTCCAAAAATATAGTTATTAAGAATAAAATATTGTGATTTTTTAGCCTCAAAATAAAAAAGAGGTTCTATAAAAATCGTTACAAATTAAACTATATTTGAGGTTATATGAAAATATTTTTAACACTATTTTTTATGATGACTCTTTCATCACAACTATACTCAGAGGAGGAGAATTGGGATGCCTTAATATCTCAAGACTCAAAAGAGCTCTCTGTCTCTAAAACAGAAAACTCAATGATGCAAATAGTGCCATCTGTAAGTGAAAATCCTGATATTGCACTTATTTTAAATTTTGGTGCTGGTTGGTTTAGTAATGAAAATAATCCTATTTTAGGTGGTCATGCAATCGATGAGAATGGGTTTACTCTTCAGGGTGCTGAGTTAAATATATCTCATGCAGTTGACCCATATTTTACTTTGAATCTTAATTTTCAGTTTGTTGGAATGCATATTGAGGAGTTTTATGGAACAACAACAGCTCTTCCTTGGAATTTTCAGAGTAAAATAGGTTTTTTTAATGCCTCTTTTGGTAGAGAGAATCCAATACATCTTCACTCTCTAACATATACAAATTACTCTTTAATGCACTCAAGATTTCTCTCAAATGAGCATTTTAGTGGTTCTGGAGTTGAGTTATCCTATCTTGTCCCAACACCATTCTATTTTATGTTAACAAGTCAGATATTTGATACAAGAACAAAGGCACATTTAAGAACTACCACATTTAATTTTACAAATGAACCACCAGAATCATTCTCTGATTTTCTTTATGTTTTGAGGGGAGAATCTTTTTTTAACTTTACAAATAATGCCTCAATCCAAATTGCAGCTAGTGGAGCTTTTGGAAAAAGTCCCTATTTAAGTGATGGTAGAGCAACTCTATTTGGGGCAGATATCTATTGGAAATGGAGAGATATAACAGGGGCAGCAGACTCGTTTTTTATTGCATTAACTCTTGAAGCAATATTAAGAGATACTCAGATTCCAGGAAGCTATCTAAGAGATTGGGGTGGTTATGCTCAATTTGATTTACAAGTATCAAGAACATCACTATTCTCTATTCGAGGAGACTATATTGATACAATAAAAGGGGATATATCTGCTTTATCATACCCTGAAAAATTGATGAGAGGCTCTTTTGTTTTTGCATATGCTCCAACACATTTTTCACGTTTAAGATTTCAATATGATATTGGAAAACAGCATGAAAAAGATCTCTACCATGCTATTTTTATGCAATTAGAGTTGCTTATTGGTGCACATCAAGCTCACTCATATTAGGAGATTAAAATGAATAATATTTCTATTTTTACCATTTTTATTTTATCAACACTCTCACTTTTTGGAAAAGTTGAGGTTGTTACGACAATTCCAGATTATGCCTCAATAACAAAAGAGCTTGGTGGTGACTACATAAATGTTGAAAATTTGATTCAACCAACACAAGACCCACATTTTGCAGATCCACTTCCATCACATATTGTAAAACTTAATAGGGCTGATTTAGTTGTCCATAATGGAGCTGGTTTGGAGTCTGGTTGGTTACCATCTGTTTTAAAACAGGCAAGAAACTCAAGTATACTTTCAGAACACTCAATTGGTAATTTAAATGCATCTCATTATGTCTCATTAAAAGAGATACAAAAAGAGTCCGATAGGTCTGCAGGAGATGTTCATCCTGAAGGAAATCCACATTTTTATACATCACCAATTGAGCTTTTTAAAATTGCTAAAGAGATATCTCGAAGACTTCAAGAGATAGATCCAAAACATAAAGATGAATACAAAAAAAATTGGGAAATTTTTGAAGAGAAATACAATACAAAAATGGCTCAATGGAATAAAGTTGCTCAAAAGATAAAAGGGAAAAAAATTGTTGTTTATCATGAAAGTTGGATATATCTACTAGATTGGCTATCCCTTTCAAAAAGAGGAGCATTAGAGCCAAAACCTGGAGTTCCACCAACAACAAAGCATATTTTATCTCTTTTAAAACATATTGAGTCTGAAGAGATATCTTTTGTTATGCAAGAGTTATATCATCCAACAAATCTTTCATCAATGTTTGCAAAAAAAAGCAAATCAAAGCTTTTAGTTTTGCCCTCAATGACAGATGGCTCTATTTGGGATAAGTTTGACTCTATTTTAGAGAAACTTAGTGGTGAAAAAATATAATTTTTT
>JAFGXH010000018.1 GCA_016936735.1 bacterium | reverse complement strand
TTCTCAAGCAGATGCTCCTCAAAATGGTCACTCTGTTGACTCTCTTGTCTCAATAGATTACTCAGAAAAAAATGGTTGGAGTGAGCCTAAAGTTTGCAAATGGGAGTGTGATAAAGATTTCACACTATCTGATGATAAAAAGGGTTGTATTAATGAAAAACAGGTAACATGTGGCTCTATAACAACACCTTTGAATGCTAAAATGGTAAAATCGGAGGTTACGGTAACATACTCTCAAAAAGGATGGAGTAAACCAGAGAGTTGCTCTTGGGAGTGTCAAAAGGGTTTTACTCTTGAGAATGGTAAATGTATCAATCAGAAAAAAGTTAGCTGTATATCTCCAGAAAATATTCCAGATGGAGCAACTACTATAAACAAAGATGAAATATTATACTACACACCTAAAAATGGTTGGACATCACCATCTATTTGCGATTGGAAATGTAAAACAAATTATGTTTCCGAGGATGGAGCAGTTTGTATAAATAAAAAAGAGGTTCCTTGCCAAGAGATAAAAACATTGTCTAATGCTGAATTAATTCGAAAAAATGTTACAATAAGATACTCTACACAATGGGGATGGGAAAAACCTCAAGCTTGCTCTTGGAGGTGTAAAGATGATTATATTTTTGAAGGAGGAAAATGTATAAATTCAAAAATGGTCTCTTGTAAGCCCATAAGAGCTCCTAAAAACTCCACTTTAGAGTGGGGGAAACCAGTAGAGATAACTTACACATCTACTGATGGATGGAGTAAACCAGCAAATTGTCCTTGGAATTGTGATAAAAACTATACATCTGAAGATGGAGAAAACTGCATAACAACAAAAAGTGATAAATGTCTTGATATTGAACATCCAGAAAATAGTCACTTGGTTGATAAATTTTATCAAGTTTACTACTCATCAAAGTGGGGATGGGGAAAACCAAAAAAATGTACTTGGGAGTGCGATAAAAACTTTACACTTACAGAGGATAAAAAATATTGTATTCATGAAAAAAAGGTATCATGTACAGCAATAAATCCACCAGAAAACTCAAAAGAGAAAAAAGAGGATGTTTCAATAGAGTTTACAACAGGAAAGGGTTGGAGTTCCCCAGAATATTGTAAGTGGGATTGTAATGAGAACTATTATGAGTATAAAGGAGTTTGTATTCCTTTTGATATTGCATTAACATCTGGAGGAGACTTCAATTGTTCATTAAAATATGATCATACAGTTACTTGTTGGGGAGATAATCAATTTGGTCAAATAGGAGATAATAGCAATGAAAAAACATCTAAATTTCCTAAAAAAGTGGGATTGACAGATATTATTCAAATAGATAGTGGTTGGCGACACTCTTGTGCACTTAACAAAAAGGGAAAAGTTTTCTGCTGGGGTGAAAATATTTATGGTCAAGTAGGATTTGAAAAACCAGAAATTATCAAACAGCCAAAAGAGATTCCAAATTTAGATAATATAATTAAAATAGCAATAGGTTGGAGACACTCTTGTGCTCTTAATAAAGATGGAGAGGTTTTTTGTTGGGGACGTAATTTTGATGGTCAAATTGGTCATGAATCAAAAGAGAATCTTTTTATACCTTATAAAAATGAGAATGTTAAAGATGTTGTTGATATATTTGCAGGTGGATTTCACACTATTGTAAAATTAAAAAATAACACATTTGAAAGTTGGGGATTTAATCAATTTGGACAATTAGGAGATGGAACACTTACAAAACGTATATTACCTACAAAAATACAGAATAAAACAGATATAAATCAACTCTCTATAGGGGATTTTCATAACTGTTTTATTGATTCTGAAATACTCTATTGTTGGGGGAAAAACGATTTTGGTCAATTAGCAAATAACACTCTTGTTAATGAATCAATACCTCAAAAAATAGATTTTAACACTAAATTAGAGAATGTGAAAGCTGGTTATGGATATACTCTTTTACTTAATTCAGAGAAAAAACTATATCTTGTTGGAAAAGCAGTATTGTTAAATGAATCAATTCAGAGAAAAAGAGAGTTGATATTTGTTACAGAGAATAAAAGAGTTATTGATATTTCAACAGGAGAGAATCATGCCTGTATTCTTTTAAACAATGGACGAACATTATGCTTTGGTAAAAATAACTTAAACCAAATTGGATCTGAAAATGAGAAATTTATTAAAGAACCAAAAGTAATTTTACCTTTTTAAGAGATATAAAATAGTTTTATCCTACTTTTAGATAAAATATTTTGTTAAAAAATAAAGTAGTTAAAAAAAAAATAGATTTTTTTAAAATTTTTGTGAATATTTTTCTTAAATAGCTTGTCTATTTTAATATTCTTTTTGACTCAGAATATAAAATGAGTATAATATGGTTGTAATAAAAGGAGTGTCTCATGAAAAAGTTGGCTTTAATGATTTTAATAATCTCATTCATACCACTATTTACTAGTTGTGGTTCAAGTTCAAGAAGTTTTGTAGATCGCTGGGGAGCAAAATGTAATAAAATGCCTAAATGGGTAACAAAACTTCCCAAAAAAAAGGGCATGATTCATGCAGTTGGTTTTGCAATGCCAGATCCATATCCAGAGCGTTCACTTGAGGCAGCACAAACTAAAGCTCGTCTTGAACTCTCAAAAACCTTAGAGACTCAAATCAAAGTTGATTCTCAAACAGTTGATGAGTTTATAAGAACAAAAGAGGGTGAAGGTGCTCAAAATATTGATAGAACAACTGTCATTAGAAGTTTAATTAAAGAGCAGGCAACAAAAATTGTTACTGGCTCAAAAATTGAAGAAACATTCTATGACAACTGCAATTTTGCAAATAGAGGTGAGGGAGCCTATTTTGTTTTAGCATCACTTCCCAAATAAATCTCTATTTTAAAACTCTTTATTTTTTTTAAAAACAGTAATAATTAATGGTTGATTTGATTATTTTTATTGATATAATCAAAATTTACTTTTTTGAGTAAAAATTATTTCTTATTATATAAAGAGAGTTTATAATGATTTATTATGATACAATAATTGTTGGTGGTGGAGCTGGGGCCCTTTTTTGTGCCGCTAATTTAAGAAAAGGAAAAACACTTCTTTTAGAGAAAAACGATAAATTAGGTAGAAAACTGCTTCTTGCAGGTTCTGGAAAATGTAATATAACAAATAGTTGTGACTCCAAAGAATTTTTAACAAAATATGGTAAAAATGGGGAATTTTTAAAAAAAGGACTCTATAAATTTGGTAATTTAGATTTAATTAATTTTTTTGTAAAAAATGGATTACCAATATTTACAAACAAAAATGGAAAAGTTTTCCCTAAATCAGAAAGCTCAAAAGATGTTTTAGAGCTTTTGGTAAAATTGGCAATAGAGAATGGTGTGAAAATAAACAGATCCTCTACAGTTTTAGAAATTACTAAAATTGGTGAGCTTTTTATTGTTAAAACTTTAGAAAATGAGTATAGATCAAAATATGTTGTTTTAGCAACAGGAGGCTCCTCTTTTCCTTTTACTGGCTCCTCTGGTGATGGTTACAGTATTGCAAAACAATTAGGACACACAATTATTCCAATAAAACCAGCATTAACACCTCTTTATTTCACACCAAATCCATTTGCAGAATTAACAGGTATATCTTTTGAAAAAATAGGAATTACACTATTTAAAAATGGAAAAAAATTTTTAGATACTATTGGTGATATTGGTTTTACTCATAAAGGATTATCTGGACCTGGAATTCTTGATATATCAAGATATTTTGATATTGGTGATAAACTCAATATCAATTTCACAAAAAATGGTAATATAAATAGCTTTATTGAGAGTTTTAAAGGGAGTGCTAAAATTAATGGCAAAGTTTTATTAAAAACATTTTTAAAAAAATTTGATTTTCCTGAGAGTTTTATTGAGAAATTTTTTCCCCTTTATGATAAAAAAATAGCTGAAATAGGGAAAAAAGATATCAATGAAATAGCAAAAACTGCAACATCTTTTGAATTGATTATTAATGAAATAGGAAATCTCTATGTGGCGATGTCTACTGCTGGTGGAGTATCTCTAAAAGAGGTTAATGATTTAACATTTTCATCTAAAATTATTGATAATCTCTATTTTTCAGGAGAGATATTAGATTTAGATGGTGATACTGGTGGCTTTAATCTTCAAGCAGCATTTACAACAGCCTTTTGTGTTGCAAAAGAGATTGAGAAAAGATATTGAATCTTAAATCAAAAAGTGTTAAATATTTACCTTAATAATTTGGAGGGATTAATGACAACTATTTTGGATGGGAAATCTCTAAGTAAAAGAGTGATAGAGGAGGTTGCCCTAGATGTAATAACATATTTAGAGAAAGGCTTAAGAGCTCCCTCTTTAGCTGTTGTTATGGTAGGTGAAGACCCTGCATCTGCAGTTTATGTAAGAAATAAAATAAGAGCCTGTAAAAATGCAAAAATAGATAGCCACGAGTATCGTCTTCCAGCAAAATCAAAAGAGAAAGAGCTATTAGATGTGATAAAATTTCTTAATAATGATTCAGATATTGATGCAATTCTACTTCAATTACCTTTACCAAAACATATTAAAGAGGCAAACATACTCAGAGAGATCTCTCCAGAAAAGGATGTTGATGGCTTTCATCCACTTAATACAGGTAATCTATTCTTGGGAAGAGACTCTATTCAACCCTGTACTCCAAGAGGGATTATGATGCTTTTTGAAGCATATGATATACCTATTTCAGGAAGAAACGCTGTTGTTATTGGTCGCTCCAATATTGTTGGAAAACCTGTAGCACACCTACTACTTCAAAAAGATGCAACAGTTACAATTTGCCACTCAAAAACAGAGGGATTAAAATCAATTGTAAAAAATGCAGATATTGTTGTTTCAGCAGTTGGAAAGGCAAATTTTGTTAAAGGCTCTTGGATAAAAGAGGGAGCTACTGTTATTGATGTTGGTATGAATGAGTATGATGGTGGTTTTGTTGGTGATGTTGATTTTGAGGAGGCCTCAGAGAATGCAGAGTTTATCACTCCTGTTCCTGGCGGAGTTGGCCCTATGACAATAGCCTCTTTAATGCTAAACACCTTGAGTTGCTATAAAAGAAATCTTAAAAACATCAAAAAACAGAAATAACATCACTTTTTTTAGATTATTACTATATTACTTAGGTTTATTTGCTATATTTTTAGTGTGATATCAATAAAGATTATCTTTTTGATAACAGTTTTTTGAGTTTATGGTGTTTAATAGGTTTGTAAGGATGTTTTTTATTGTCAAATATTGAAAACTATTGACAAAATTATCTAAAATGTTTACCTTTATTTTGTTTAGGAATTAAGGAGTGTTCATTGAAAGTATCCCTTTTTGTACTACTATTTTTAGTTGCTTTATCTATTTTTGGGATTGAACTATCTCAAGAACCAACTTTTGAAGCCACTAATATCGATTTTCCAAAAGGAAAAGAGTCTGATAAAGGTTTTGTTAAGGCCTTTGTTGAACTTTCTAAAGATGGTAAGATAGAGAAATATGGTTTTCTTAAAAGCTCTGGCCCAGATTGGGAAAAAGCATTAAATAAAGGGTTTAGAAAACTGAAATTCTCTCCAGCAAAATACAAAGATCATGCTATTTCAATAAAAATCTATTTTACATATAGCTTTGGAGAGAGTCAACCTATCAAAATAGATTCATTAAAAGAGAACTCTGCCTATAAAAAAGAGAAAGAGGAGATTGATAAAAAGCCTTCACCTAAAGCGGAAGTGATAACACTAAATGATAGAGAGACTATTGTTGTTGTGAAAAATGGAGAAGAGGCTAAGCAGGAGGCAACAGAGGCTAAGCAAGAGGCAACTGAGGCTAAGCAGGAGGCAACTGAGGTTAAGCAGGAGGCAACTGAGGTTAAGCAGGAGGCAACTGAGGTTAAGCAAGAAGCAACAGAGGTTAAGCAAGAGGCAACTGAGGCTAAGCAAGAGGCAACTGAGGCTAAGCAGGAGGCAACTGAGGCTACCCAAGAGGGGTCTAACGGTAACACTCAGGCCAAAACAGAGTCAACAACAGGCAACACTGCTTCAACAGACTCCACCAATAGGACACAAACTAGCCAACAATCTACCCTCAACAATAATGATAAGGCAGTTGAAACTACAACAGCCAACACAACAGAGGCAACAAATACCAATACAGATGAAACTAAGGCTGAAGAGGCTCCAACATTATCAAAATTTCCTGAATTAAAAAAGTTCGTTGAGGCTAACTACCCTATCGAATTAAAAAAACAGAAAGTCGAAGGTGCCGTTCTTCTATTTATTGACTTAGATGAGGCTGGAAAAATCATAAATACAGGGGTTATTCAAACAACAAATGAGCAGTTTAATGAGCCAGCTATTGAGGCAGTAAAACAGTTTGAGTTTACTCCAGCTGAATATCAGGATAAACCTGTTCCAGTTAGAATAACTTATCAATATAATTTTGTTATTAAAGCTGAAGAGAAGGCTACTCAAGAGGAGATTGAGAAGGCTAAAAAGGATGAAACCCTTATTGTTGAGACAGCAGAGTATGACTCTGTTAAAGGTTCCCTTTATGCTTATGGTAGCAGAGAACCAATCGCTAACGCTCTTGTTTATGCAATTGACTCTGATAAAAACAGCTTTGAAACTATTAGTGATTCAGATGGAAAATTCCTATTCAAAAACCTAAAAGATGGTGAATATACTATATTAGTTCCTGAAAAAGATAACTTCCTTCGCTTTGAAAGTAAAGAGGATGTTAAAAAAGGTAGCCTTGTTGTTATGACAGTCTATATCCCTAAGGATGATATTAATCCTTATGAGTTAACTGTTGTTTCAAGAAAGGCTAGAAAAGAGGTTACTAAACAGACTATTCAGGTTCAAGAGCTTTTAAAAGTTCCTGGAACAAGTGGTGATGCTATAAAAGTTGTTCAAAATCTTCCAGGTGTATCTAGAGCTGGTGGGTTATCTGGTCAAATTATTATCCGTGGTAGCTCAAATAGAGAGAGCGAGATATTTATTGATGGCTTTAGAGTCCCTCTTCTTTACCATTTTGGTGGTTTAACATCAGTATATAACTCTGAACTTCTTCAAGATGTCTCATATTTTCCTGGAGGCTACTCTGTTAAATATGGTCGCTCCCTTGGTGGTATTATAGATGTTAAAACAAAAGATGTAATAACCAAAAAAGATAATAAAAATATCCATGGTTTTGTAGATATTGACCTTATTGACACTTCAGCTATGGTTGAGATTCCTATTGATGATGACTCAGGAGTTGCAGTTGCATTTAGAAGAAGCTATATTGATACGGTTCTTCCTGCTATTCTTCCAGATAGTGTTTCTGATATTGTGGTTGCTCTTCCTGTATATTATGATTGGCAGTTACAGTATAATAACCAATTTACAAAGAAAGATAAGTTTACATTTGCCCTTTATGGAAGCCATGATAACTTTGAACTATATCTTGGTAAGCCTACAGGAGACCCTAATATAGAGGGAGCCTTTGGCTTTACTACATACTTCTCTACAATAAAAAGCTCTTGGGAACATAAATTCTCAAAAAATCTAGTTTCAGACCTCTCTGTTGGATTACAATACTCCTCTAATGATATATTTTTAGGAAGTCTACTTGACTTTAATATATCTGCTTGGACAATTCTATTAAGAGAGAACCTGGAGTATAAGCTTAACTCCAATATAACCTTTAACTTTGGTGTTGACTCTATAGCTCAATTCTATAAAGCAGATGTCTTAGCACCTAAATTTTCAAGTGCAGAACAGAACTCAGCAGAGTTTGAACCAATTGGCTCTTATGAAAAAGAGAGACAGATTGAGGAGGGAAGCACAATCTATCCTGCAATATATATTGAGGCAATAGGAACATTTGGTAAATTTAAAGCTGTTCCTGGAGTTAGATTTGACTATTTCCAAAACTCTGAACAGATAACTGTAGATCCTAGATTAGGTGTTTTCTACACATTAACAGATGATTGGTTATTAAAAGGCTCTGCAGGGGTTTTTCATATGCCTGCATCTATTGAACAGACAGATAGTTTTGTTGGTAATCCAGATACAGAGGCTCAATATAGTATCCAATACTCTCTTGGTGCTGAGTATAGGTTCAATGATGATATCACAACATCTATTGAGTTCTTCTATAATGACCAAAGAGATCTTATCGTATCTAGTGATGAGAAGGTTGTTATTGATGGTGAAGTTACAAGCGAGATGGTTAATAATGATGGAAAGGGTCGTGCTTATGGTATGGAGCTATTTATTAGACACAATCTTTCAAAAAGATTCTTTGGATGGATATCATACACTCTTATGAGAGCTGAAAGAAAAGAGCATCCTTGGGAGGATTGGGAGCTATTTAGATTTGACCAAACACATATATTGACTATTTTGGGTTCATATAAGCTACCTTATGGCTTCGAGGTTGGAGCAAGATTAAGATATGTTACAGGTTCACCAGAGACACCTATAACAGGCTCTGTGTTTGATTCCGATAATGCAACCTATTCACCTATATATGGAGAGGCACTATCCAAAAGAAATGAGCCATTCTTTCAACTTGATATTAGAATTGATAAAACTTGGCAGTTTAAACTCTGGACACTTACAGCATATCTCGATGTTCAGAATGTCACCTACTATAAAAATCAAGAGGGTGTTGACTATAACTATGACTATAGTGAGAGTCAGAAAGTTGAGGGATTGCCTATTTTTCCATCATTTGGTATAAAAGGAGAGTGGTAATGAAGAAATATATACTATCTATTTTATTAATGGCTACACTTTTTTATGGTTGTGGTCCAGAGATGACCTCTCCTGTTGAGGTTAATAAGCTAAGAGTTTTAGGAATAAAGGCAGATAAACCTTGGGCATCCCCTGGTGAAGAGGTTACTTTGACAACTTTAATAACAGCACCAGAGGATTATACAGGTGAATACCACAATGTTTGGTTAGTGTGTGACCCTGAGGCTGTTGATGGAAGCAATGGAAGTTTCCTATCCTGTATGAATTTTGAGGGTGGAGGTATAATTGGTCAGCCTGGATTCGAGAGTGATACTCATACATTCAGAATTCCAGAGGACTCATTAACCGCTTTTGGTCAAGAGGAGAAGCTTTTATATGTTGTGCTGATTCTTTGTGAAGATACAATGGAGAACTGCACTAACCTAGCGATGGGTTCAGGAGGAGTAGATCCTTCAAGCTTCTTAATCTCTTTTAAAAGAGTTAAAGTTGTTCAGGCTGATGCAGAGAAAAATAGCAATCCTGTATTGAGTGATATCTACATGAATGACACTAAACTTGAGAGTGATACTCTTCAAGCATTAACAGAGGATGTAGATTTCAAAGCTGCTGTTACACAAGACTCTTTTGAAAAACAGTTAAACTATGATGACCAAGAGGTTGATGAAAGAATAACATTCTCTTGGGTATCCACAAAAGGCTCAATAGACTACTTTTATACCAATCAAAAAAGAGATGAAACCCTTGAAGAGTTTGATGAGAACAGTTTTAGCCCTCCAAAAGATGGAGGTTCCTATAAAATCTATATCATTGCACAAGATGATCGTGGTGGTATGGATTGGAGAGTGTTAACAGTCTCTGAGTAGTATTCAATAGCCCTCACCCCCTAGCCTATTTACTACATTTTTCTTTAGTTTAACTTAATAATATCTACAATCTGCCTCTTTTGCTCTCTGTATAAACCAAATCATATCCATATCATTCCCTTTTATATGATTTTGAATCCAATCAGAGAGGAAACGTGATAGAGTTATTGAT
Organism: bacterium; assembly: GCA_016936735.1. Classification (GTDB taxonomy): domain Bacteria; phylum UBP6; class JAFGXH01; order JAFGXH01; family JAFGXH01; genus JAFGXH01. The sequence goes on along the minus strand of JAFGXH010000018.1, from coordinate 30,872 downwards.
AGAACAAGTTTTCCAGATTTATAGTTCTCTATTATATCAACTGCCTCTTTTGTTAATTTATCATGAATAGCTTTATGTTCAACATATCTTGGATATTTATAATGTAACATCATCTCCTCTTCTGTTTTAAAATGTATTACAACATATTGAGCCAACATATCTAATGTTTTAACAAGAATCTCTTTCCCTTTACCAGCAAGTATTGATTCATGTAGATCATTAACCATTTTAAATAGCTCTTTATGCTGTTTATCTACATTAGTATCTCCAGTTTCAAATGAATCATTCCATGTAACTAAAGCCATTTATTCTCCTTTTATAAAATAACTTAATAAATATCTACAATCTCCCTCACCCCCTAGCCTATTTACTACACTTTTCTTTAATTTAACTTAATAAAATCTCTAATCTCCCTCACCCCATAGCCCCCTCTCCCTCGCACCCTAAAAATGCTTTAGCATTTTTAAGGAACCCGCTTCTACAAGGCGAGGGGGAACAGCTTTTATTTCTCTACAATCTCTTTTACAACCTCTTTCTCTTCACTCTTTTTTTTAACAGGTTTATTAAAGTGTTTAGACATAGATGCAATAATAACTTTATGTTTTCCATTTGAGCCATCGATTTTTGCATATTTATATATATCTAAAGCTTTTCTATAACAGATATCTGCTAAAATAAGATGAGTATCAACTATTTTTTGTTGCAAAATCTCATACTGTTTTAGAATCTCACCAAGAGTTGTAAATGTTTCAATATTAACTTTAAAAGAGTCAACATCAAATGATCTAGGTAAAAAGCTATCATCATGAGTCACGATTTCAGCAGCTTTTGAGACAAATGCAATAGCAGAATCCCCAACTTTGTTTAAAGACTTTTTATCATCTTTTGTTAACTCCTTTAATCCATCAAGAGACTCTTTAATCTCTTTAATTTTCTCAAGAATTGCAGGTAATTGCTCCTTTTTTAACTGAAATTTAATAGCATCTTCCATATTTTCCTCCAACGTTGTTAAATGAATAGTATTAATAATATAACTCAGTATAAATAAATTTCAAGTGTTTTTTATCTCATACTACATTTTTATCCTGCAGTGCACTAAAGTACACTGTTCATGTCTATATCATATATATGAACAGTGGGTTTTAACCCACTGAAGGTGATAGTTTTTTTATCTCATACTACATTTTTATCTTGCAGTACTTATCAAACACTCTCACGCTCTTTGAGAATACCATTACGATAGAATTTGATAAGCATTTTTAGGTCATGAATTGTGGTTAATATCTCTTTTCCCTCATCAGTATCTCGAACTTTAGTGCGATGCTCAACTTTTTCAAGCAATATTATAGTTGAGTGTATATCCTTCTCCTCTTCAATAGCCTTTTGTGTTGATTCAAATGGCTCATGAGATGCCAATAGAAGCCCAAATGAGTTATAAATAAGGGTATATCCTGCGATTCCTGTCTCTGGTTGATATGCCTTTGAGAAACCTCCATCAATAACAATAAGTTTTCTATTAGCCTTTATGGGACTCTCTCCCCTCTTCTCCTTCACAGGAACATGACCATTCACTATATGTGAGCTTTTAGGGTCTAATCCAAACTCATTAAGTATTTTAGTGCAACTCTCTTCACTATCTCTATATAGATAATATGGGTTTTTCTCCTCTTTATGTAGAGATTTATCCTCTATAAAATATCTTTCAAATGTTGCCATCCTCTTTTTACCAAAAAGAGGAGATAGTTTACCACACCATAAATACCACATTATATCTAATCCATAAAGGGTATCATCTGATGATTTATCACCAAAATATCCCTTTCTTGCCAATCTCTCTAATCTCTCCATAAAACTTCTACCAGAGTATATCTTACCAGATACATCAACTTTAGAAAACTCCCCATTTTCATCCATTGGTATACATCCATGATAAAGCAAGTTTCCATTGTGAACAAGATATATCCCCCCCTTAGAAAAGAGAAATCGGACATGCTTTTGTAGCTTCTCATTGTGCATAAAAGAGGCCTTTAGTTTTGACATTAGAGTCTTCTCATCTTCAGAAAGCTCATAGGGATTGTTTTTATCAATTGTTGGAAAATGTGTATCTTTTAATGGATACTCAACACCATCTATTGTAACAATTTTTTTATCTATATCTATTTTATCAAGCAGTAGTCTATCAAGCATATCAAATTGAGGTCGCCTTTTAATAATCTGCCCCTCTAGTTTTAGCTGAATAATCATAATTGCCTTGTGCATTCTTGCAAAAAGCTGAAGCTCATACTCATTATATTGCTGTTTCTCTTTTGGAATAAACAGTTCACAGGGGTCATCACCATAATGTTTCATTGCAAAAGTTGCAAGTGGCATTGTATTAATACCATACCCCTCCTCAAGAGTATCCAGATTTGCATATCTTAAAGAGACTCTCATAACATTTGCAATACATGCATCTGAACCACCAGCAGCACCCATCCAAACAATATCATGGTTTCCCCATTGAATATCAACCTCTCGCTGTTTCATCAGCTTATCCATTATAATATCTGCTCCAGGCCCTCTATCATAAATATCACCAATTATATGAAGTCTCTCAATTGCCAGCTTTTGAATAACTTTAGATATAGCAATAATAAACTCCTCTGCCTGTTCAAGTGAGATAATTGTGTTAATAATACCCTGATAGTAGTCCTGTTTATCTGGATTATGATTTTGTTCATGAAGAAGCTCCTCAATAATTGGGGCGAACTCTTTTGGAAGCATCTCACGCACTCTAGTTCTTGTATATTTTGATGCAGTTAATCTACACACCTCAATCAATCTATAAAGTGTGATTCTAAACCAATTATCCTTCTCATCCACATCATCTAGCAACATTTTAAGTTTTTGTCTAGGGTAGTATATAAGTGTTGCAAGGGCTCTCTTCTCTTTTTCAAATATTGTGTTACCAAAAACATCATTAATCTTTCTTCTAATAACCCCAGAGGCATTTTTTAATACATGTAGGAATGGTTCAAACTCACCATGAACATCTGATAAAAAATGCTCTGTCCCTTTAGGAAGATTCAATATTGCCTCTAAGTTAATAATCTCTGTAGATGCCGCTTTAATTGAGGGATAATGAATTGACAAAGTTTGAAGATGTCTTAAAGCCAACTCCCTTAAATGTGTAAGCTCTTTCTCTTGAATTAATAGGTCATCCATATCGCTCCTTTAAAATTTTCAATATTGTAACATAATTTAAGCTAATAGTTTGTAACAATTTAGTGAAACTTTAGTAATAGTTCTATTTAAAAGAGAGAATGCTCTTATATTTTTATATAAATCCTATAACATTATAGCCTGTCTCCCAATCAAATAGAGATGAACAGTGTACTTTAGTGCACTGCAAGAAGAAAAAATATATATTTTCACACTCAGTTGGTTAAAACCCACTGTTCATTTATGAACATAATAATAATTGTATTTAATACAAATAAAAAATAATTAGATGAACAGTGTATTTTTGTGCACTGCTGGGAAAAAAAATTTGACTTTTTCTTAAAATCGATTAAAGTTTCTATATACATTTGTATAACTAGCATAAATTTTATAGGCTAGAGGATATCTATTTATATTAATTAGGAGGTATTATGTTTAAAGCTATCAAAAAATCTATTTTAGCTCTACTTTTATTATCATTTATTGGCTGTTCAGAGGAGACTGGTATAGGATTTAACACAAACTATAGTGGTTGTGGAGGGTTTTCTGATACATCATCAAAGGTAGTCTCTAATTTAACAAGTGAAGAGGATATTGAGAATATGGTATGCCATCAAAAAATTGTATGGACAAGGTTAGATGATGAGGTAGTTAGATTCAGAGTACAAAGAGTCACTCTAAACTGTTGTGGTGAAACAGAGTTTCGAGTATATAAAAATGATTCAAACTATGAGTTAAGAGTTATTGATGAATCTGATAATGGAATGAGATGCTCCTGTAGTTGTAATTTTGACTTTGAAAGTGATGTAAAAATAGCACCACAATCAACAGATATCAGGCTAACTGTTGATATTGAGGAGAGTGGCAAAGAGACTCTTTATGAGGGAAATCTTGATTTAACAGGGTCTGGTGAGGTAATAATTAAAGAGTATACTGGATATAGCTGTATGCACTAGTTTTTTTATTAGACGCAGAGGTTAATAATATGCATGCACTAAGTTTTTTTATTATATAAAGGAGTAATATGACTCTAATTCTCCTACTTTTTACCCTATTTTCGCAAATAGATATGGATGTTAAAACAGTTCATGTCTTTGTTGCCCTATGTGACAATGAGCATCAGGGTATTGTTCCTGTATCTAAATCTCTTGGAGATGGAAAAAACCCTACAACAAATCTATATTGGGGCTCTGCCTATGGTATGAGAAACTATTTTATAAAAAAAAGTGGAAATTGGAATCTAGTAGAGCTAATAAAAAAACCTAAAGAGCATATACTTGAGAGGCTAATATTAAAACATAAAAATAGTGACACCTATATAGTTGCAGATGGATATGATGGAGAGTATATAAAAGATGCAATAGTTAACTTCATTAAAGCATCATCTGGAGGCAATATTGAGAAAATAGTAATCAAAGATGGGAAAAAAAGTAGCGAATTAGAGTTTGGAGGAGGCTCTGACTTAGTATCTTTTATTGGTCATGATGGATTAATGGATTTTGATATTGATGAATCATTCAAAAATAGTAATAAAAAACATAAAGATGCTATAATATTAAGCTGTTTTGGTAAAAGATATTTCTCTAAATACCTCAAGCAAACAGGAGTATACCCTCTTTTATGGTCAACAGGTCTTATGTCTGCTGAGGCCTACCCTCTTGAGGCAGCTCTTGAGGGTTGGATAAAAAAGGAGTCATCTGAAAAAATTCTTAATAGAGCTGCAGAGAGTTATCATAAATATCAAAAATGTGGTCTAAAAGGTGCTAAAAAACTTTTTACAACTGGGTATTAAATTTAAAAAGGCTTATTTATCAAGAAAAAACTATTAATCCTTGATTTTTTCTCTATTTTATTATATAAAGTTGTTCTGAATGTTTTTTCGTGAGGATTGAGATGGCAAGAGTATGTGTAGTTTGTGGGAAAGGAACTCAAACAAAAAACAATGTAAGTCATGCAAATAATAAATCAAAAAAAAGAGTATTTCCAAACTTACAAAGAGTTGATGCTAAAATTTTTGGTCAAACTTTTTCAATTATGGTTTGTACACGTTGTTTAAAATCAGGAAGAATTGAAAAGGCTGCAACAACTAAAACGGTGTTATAGAGTTGGCTGAAAAAAAACGAAAGAATCTTTTTGATGTTGTAATTATACCTCACCAGAGTGGTGGAAGTGTAAAAAAATATCGATTCTCCTCCTCTTTGTTGAAAAAAATTATAGTTATTAATATTTTGCTGCTTCTATCTTTTGGTGGGGCAGCATTTTTTTTTGGATATCAGTTTCTAAGAATACAAAAGGTTGATACTCAAAAAGATAGTGTTATATTAACAAAATTGGAAGAACAAAACCTTCTCAATCAAAAACTTGAACAACTCGAAAATAAATTCAATCTCTTACAATTCAATTTTCTACAAACAAAAACATACTATTCTAGAATAAAAAATCTTTTTGACACATCCTCAGAATTTCCAACAGGAGGAATATCAAATAGTACAAAAACAGGCACAAAAATAGATTTTGAAACCCTTTTCTCTGATAAAAAAGGTGATTATATAATTGATGAAAATGTTAAATATAATCTTGATGGAACTATAGAGCTTTTAAGCTCTTTTGAAATAGTATTAAATGAAGAGATAGAGAGATTCTCCAAATCAATTATAACCAGCTATGGAACAATTTTTGAAAAAGCAGATATGCTTCTTTCAACACCATCTATATGGCCAGTAAGAGGATGGTTGTCTTCTGAATTTGGTCCAAGAACAGATCCATTTACTGGTGACACAAAATTTCATGAAGGTTTAGATATTGCTAATAATGAGGGTTTACCAATAAAAGCAAGTGGAAATGGAGTCGTTACTTTTGCTGGAGAACAGGGTGGTTATGGAAATGTTATCATTATATCTCATGGATATGATTTAGAAACTAGATATGCACATCTTCAACGAATATTAATAAAAAAAGGGGACAAAATCAAAAAAGGGGATATTATTGCTTATCTTGGAAACTCTGGAAGAAGTAGTGGTCCTCATCTTCATTATGAAATTAGAAAATATGGAATTCCTGTAAATCCTAGACTCTATATCTTAGACTAATAGTTAATATTCAAATAGTAAATCAATTATTAATATTATAAACTGTTTTTTTTAGTATAATAAAATTAAAACATCTATTTTTATATTTACTCAATAAATCTGTAAAATTATCAAAAAAATATAAAATAGTTGTAAAAAATAGTATAGATGTAATATTTTATGTAAATGATTTCATAATGCCTATTATTTATAACATTTTAAAAAAAAATAAATCAAATACTTGGAAACTATTTTGCTAAAAGCCAGCAAATTTATTTTGGTGGTAACATGAAATCCATGATTTTGTTAATATTATTTACAAATTTGTCAATTTTTGCAACAGTAAAAACACTTCCACCAGGTTCTGGTGTAACAATTGAGCCTAATGTCCTTTTTATAATAGATAACTCTGGTTCTATGGAGTGGTGTGATATTGAAACTGCTCCCAATATTTGGAGAGTTTGTTATGATGGGTGGAATGGGTGGAATCATTATACTGATAATCCTCACACATCATGTCAATGTAAAGATGGTTCAGGAACTCATTATGATAGAATTAAACAGACTAAACAGGCTATTAATGCTTTACTATCAGACACAAATATCACAAAATCGATTAGAATTGGATTATCTCAATTTCCAAATGGTGGAAATGATAAACAGTTGCTTCAAAATATTGATTACTCAACAACAGAACATATAAATAAATTAAAAACTGAAATTAATAATATTAATGCAAATGGTGGAACTCCAATATCTAACTCATTACGAGGGGGAGGTCACTATTATTATGGAGCAGGAATAAATAATACACAAACAACTCAAAATATTTTTCAAAACACCTATGATTCAAGTAAAAAAACACCTATTATCCATAAATGTCAAAAAAATTATATAGTTTTATTTACAGATGGAGAGCCTGATGGTGGAACAACAGGAAGAGATCAAGCAGCAAATAAAGCAGAACAACTTTTTAATAACTATCTCTCCTCATTTAAGGTTGATGGAGAAGCACTTTTTGATACCAAAATTAGAACTTATGCAGTTGGTTTTGGTTCTACAGCAACAAATGTTGATTATATTGCTGATCCAGGGGGAACAGGACATGGAAGAAATGCAAAAAATAGTGATGATTTAATTGCAGTATTTAATGAGGTTGTTACAGAGATTGCTCAAAATAATATAACATCAACAATGCCAACTATGGTTGTATCTTTTGATGGTCCAAATGAAGATGTTATTTATCAATCACTATTTGTTCCAAGACAGGGAAAACAGTGGGAGGGACACTTTTATAAATATGAGTTTAAAGATGGTTGGGCAGATGATAAAAAATGGGACTCTGGTGATTCAAGTATAATTGGAAAAGCAAATGAGAGAAATATATTTACTCGTTGTTTTGGTGGAAAAGATGATGGAGAGCTTGTTACAAAATTTGAGGCAGAGAAAGATAATATTCTTGCAGATTGTTTAATGATGGAGGGACAAAGTGGAGCTGGAACTCCTATAAATGTTTGTTATACAACTACTTATGATTGGGAAGAGTGGGTTAACTCAAATTGGCAACCACAAAGAGATGGATCTAATTTTAATTGTAGAAATAATACTTACAATGAAATTTTAAACTCTTTTGATTCCTATAAATTTTTATGTATAACAATGGAGGATTTTGCTTACCATTCAGGTGGTGATTGTACTGGTAATCCAATCACAGATGCAAAATTAATTGAACGATATCTCTGTCAAGCAAATAATGCTTGTGATTGTTATAAAGCTTGGAAGCCAGAATCACAAAAAGCTAAAATCTGTTTTTTAGATACAGATTGTATTGAAGTATCTGAACCTAATGCACAATGTATTTATGACTCGATATCTAATAAAAACTATTGCACTGGTGGAATAGTTTTTGATGAAGAGACAGGAGAACGTTATCCAAATAGTTGGGAAGAACATTTTAATACAAATTATAAAGATAATATTGATGAGTTAAAAGTTGTAGGAAATACAAGTGATGAATATAACTCAATTGAGCTTTATTTTGAAGATTTAAAATTCTCTTCAAATGATAATGATAATATAAATAGAGTCTTTCAGGACTATTTAGAGATTGAGGGAGAGACAACAGACTCTCTTAAATACTACTATTATGTTGTTGATAATGGAAAAATGTTTGATTGTGGAACAACAAAAGCAACAAAAAATCCTTTAAAAATACCAATCACCTGCCAATATAAAGGTGATATGATGGATGGAGTAATATCTATTCCAAGAGGTGGTGCAAATTTAAAATTCCACTCTAATCCACAAGGAAATGATATTGCATTGAAATTGGTGAAATATAGAGTTAAAAAAGCTCCAACTGTTAGTTGTCGTTGGGAACCTGCTGGACCAGGTTCAGATCATACTGAAGAGATGTATAAAAATGCTCGAAAACTTATCCACTTTTTTAGAGGAAAAGATAGTTATATGGAGGATACTAAATATACAAATCTTGATGTATGTTCTGGAAAAATAGCAGGAGATGATTGTCCAGAGAGAAAATATCCTCTTTCAGATATTTATAATAGTAGAGCAAAATATTTTGGAAAACCAAATCAATTTTTTACATTTGAAAGCTATAAAGAATTTATTGAAGATTACTCTGAAAGAGTTCCAATGCTGATTGTTGGAAGTAATGGAGGAATGATTCATGCTTTTAATGCTAATACAGGAAAGGAGAGTTGGGCTTTTGTTCCACCTAACCTACTTCCATATTTAAAAAATATTGTAAGTAGTGAAAGTGGGAAAACAGAAAGTCAGTTTTTTGTAGATCGATCCCCAAAAATAATGGATGTTTTTGATGGAGATAATTGGAGATCTATTTTACTCATTACTTTTGGAGAGGGTGGTGCAGGTCTAATGGCTCTTGATATAACAACTGTTACTGCAGATGGACCTACATTTTTATGGGCAATATATAATGAATCCCCTTGGATTGAGAACTCTGAAATTTTTAGTGGTTGGTCTAATAAAAGTGAGTTAAGAAGGGTTTTATATTGGAACTCTGAAGGGAAAATAAAAGTGTTTTCAAAGAAAATTAGAGAGAATGCTCCATCAGGTATAGATTCAGAGTTATTAAATAAAATTGCTGGAGATGATTTGAGTACTAATCCAGCTTTTGATTACTCAAATCTTTACTACACTTGGTCAGAACCAATTATTGCTCAAATTGGTTCTGATAAAAATACTCCAGGAAGATTTGTTGGGGTTATGGGTGGAGGTGGATTATCCGAAGAGAAAATAAATATTTATGGAAGTTCAATATATATGTTTGATGTATTAAGTGGTTCATTAATAAAAACATTTGATATTGAAAATAGTAATCCAAATGTTTCAGCAAGAGTTCCCGCAACAGTTGCAATTTTACCTGAACCAGATTTAGCAGATAACAGAGAGATTAAATTGATTTATGTTGCTGATTTAGCAGGTCATTTATGGAGAATAAATCCTAAAAAAGGGGATTTATCAGTAACTGAAAAACATGTTTGTTCAAACTCATCAACAAATTCAGATGGTTGTTTAATGCTTTTTAATGTAAATGCAGATAAAACTAGAAAGAATTATGTTTATAACTCTATTGCTCTTGCTTATGATGGAAATCCATCAACACCTGAAACAGCATTATGGATTTATCTTGGAACAGGTGACTCAAATATTCATGATTTAGCAAAAGATGAGGGAAAAAACACTTTATATGCAATTAAAGATTCAACTTGGGATACTCAAAATTCAGATTTGAGAATTTTGGAATCAGAATTAGATACAATATCTAAAATTTACTCCTCTAGTTGTAGTAAAAAAAATAAAGGGTGGATATATAAGTTAGAGGATGGTGAAAAATTGGTAGATATTCCCGCAATTATAGAGGGATATTCATATTTTACAGTATATAAACATGATGTTGGAAGTGGTGGAGTGTGTGATGCTAGTTTAGGAAAATCTTATGTGTACTCTTTTGAACTATTTTCAGGCTGTTTTAATCCCGATTTTATAAAGAATAGTTCAGATCCAACTCCAAAAGGATTCCTTGGTAAAGGGGTTGCAACAGCTCCAGTAATGAAAGGGGAATATATGTATTTTGGTATCTCTGGAAAAACAGATAGTGAAAATAATGGTGATAGGTTTGATGGAATGGATAGAAAAGATAATCTTATTCGTTGGGAGAGAAAATCAGCATCTACAACTGGAACAAGTGATGTTCCATTTACATATTTCAAAGAGATTTTTTAATTATCTATAGAGAGGTAATTTTTATTACCTCTCTATAGATAAACTAAAAGGAGATTATTATGGTAAAATATTTTTTTATGATGTTTTTATTTTCATTTTTACTATTTTCAGCACCTGAACTAGAGTTTCAATCAGAAGAGATTCCAATGTATAGAGGAAAAGTTGTATCAATTGATAATCAAAAAAATATTATAACACTAACTTTATTAAATGGTGGAAAAACAGTAAAAATCTCTCCAGAAGAGGGTGTTAGTGTGATGTTTTATGGAAAAAAAGGGAAAAAAATGATATCAACAACAAATATAATCTTAAAAAATGAGATTGCAATTATTTCAATAGAACTTCATAAGGATCTTCTCAAAAAATCGGTTGATATTGATAAAATATATAAAGTAAACTACATTCAAATGGATTGAATTTTATAATTTAAGTGTAAAATTTTCACTCTTAAAATAGAGTTAAAAATATGTTTATTAAAAATAAAAAATTAAATTTAGGTGATATTTTATGTAAATCATTTCATAAATATAACTATTTTTACCCTTTTTAAATCAAAAATATATGTTATTTGGAATTTTTCTTGCTTGTAATAAAGCTGATTTATATTGGGGGAAATATGAAACCGATAACTATTTTGGCTTTTTTTGCTACAATATCACTATTTGCAGCAGTAAAACCTCTCCCTCCAGGGTCAGGGGTTAGTGTTCGTCCAAATGTTCTATTTATTATTGATACATCTGGTTCTATGGGTGGTTGGGGAAATCCAAGTGCAATGACACAAACAAAAAATGCTTTAACAGCACTTCTTTCAGATTCAAATATTACTCAATCAATTCGTATGGGGTTATCTGAATTTCCACGTTCAACAAGAAAACAAATAACAGTTCCTGTAAGGGATAATAGTGAAACACATTTATCTGACCTACAAAGTGGAGTTAATGCTCTTTATGCTTCAGGTGGAACACCTTTAAAAGAGGCATCTGAAAGTGGAGGTTGGTATTATAAAAATCTTGGAGCAACAAATAATGTTTGTTATGGTTCAATTGATTGCTCATCTCCAATAGAGCATTGGTGTCAAAAAAACTATCTTGTTTTATTTACTGATGGGGTTGCAAACAGCGGTCCTGGACCAGTGTCAACAACAGTTCAATCTCTTAGAACTAATTATCTCTCTGGATTTCAAGTTGATGGAAGAGAGGTATATTATAAAAATATCCTAACATATGCAATTGGATTTGGTGGTACTAATGTACAATATATTGCAACAGCCGGTGGTACAGGAACAAGTTATAATGCAAGCAATACTCAACAGTTATTAGATGTTTTTAGATCTATTATTGCTGATATTGGTGCAAAAAATATAACAAGTGCTGTTCCAACTCTAATTCCATCATTTGCTGGACCAGATAATGATGTAATTTACCAGTCTCAATTTCTTCCAAGAGAGGGAAAACAGTGGGAGGGCCATTTTTATAAATATGTTCTTAATGATGATGGTTGGGTTACAACAGCTACTTGGGATTCTGGTCGCTCTGATGTTATTGCTCTTGCAAATAATAGAAACATTTTCACACGCTGTAAAGGTGGTACATCTGGTCAAGTTGCAACAAAATTTGTTGCAAGTGATCCAGAGGGAGAGATTCTTGCTGACTGTTTAATGATGGAGGGTGGTGGTGGAGCTGCTACACCTATTGAAGTTTGTAATACAACAACTTACGATTGGGAAGAATGGGTTTCTGATTATTGGCAACCAGAAAGAGAACCATCAACATATAGTTGTAGAAATAATTTTTACAATCAGATATTCTCATCATATGACTCTTATAAACATTTCTGTTCAATGTACCAATTTAGTACCTATTCAGGTGGAAATTGTAATGGTAATGCAACAACAGATGCAAGATTAATTGAAAGATATCTATGTCAATATAACCATACTTGCGATTGTTACTCAGACTGGACTAAAAATAGTGGTGCAACAAGAACATGTTCAGCAGATAGCACTTGTCGTTCAAGTCATCCTAGTCAACCTAATGCTTTATGTATTAATGGATATTGTACAGGTGGTCAAATATATGGTCCTGGAACAGCTGATTATGATTCAACAATGTGGTTAGAAAATCCAAGTGCAAACTATAGAAATAATCTTAACAGAGTTTCAAAAACAGTTGGAAACCCTTCAACAGATTATGATACAATTGAACTTGATTTAAGAGATTTACTTCTTTCAACAAATGGAAATAGTAATACCAATAGAACATTTCTTGATTATATTGAGATTCAAGGAATAACAACAGGTTTAGCAACATACTACTATTATATTGTTGATGGTGGAAAAATTTTTGATTGTGGAACTGGAGGTGCACAAGATAGCGGAAATTCAAAAAGATTATCAACCTGTACATTGGTAACAACTATGACAAATGGAGTAGTAACAATTCCAAGAGGTCAAGCTAAAATATACTTCTATTCAAATGCTTCTCATAATGATATTGCATTTAAATTAATGCAATATCGTCTTAAAAAAGCACCAGTAACAGTTTGTCATTGGGAACCAGGTGGTCCAGGAACTGGCCATACAACAGATGCCTTAAAAGAGGCAAGAAAATTAATTCATTTCTTTAGAGGAAAAGATAGCTATAAAGATGATAATGATTATTCTAATGATGATGCTTGTACAGGAAAAACAGCTGGAAGTGATTGTCCTGAAAGAAGTTTTCGTATAGCTGATATCTATAATAGTCGTGCAAAATATTTTGGAAAACCAAATCAAACATTTACCTACTCCACTTATAGAGATTTTATAAATAATAATACAAGATCTGGGAATGAGGTATTAATTGTTGGTAGTAATGATGGTATGATTCATGCATTTAAAATATCTGATGGTAAAGAGGCTTGGGCATTTGTTCCACCAAATCTACTATCATATTTAAAAAACATTATTGTATCTCCAAGCGAAACAAAAAGTCAATTCTTTGTTGATCGTTCCCCAAAAATTATGGATATTTTTGATCATGCATCCTCAACCTGGAAATCAGTTCTTTTAATTGGATTTGGAGAGGGTGGTGCTGGATTAATGGCTCTTGATATTACAAATGTAAGTTTAACAGATGGACCAACATTTTTATGGGCTATATATAATGAATCCCCTTGGATATTAGACTCTCCTTTATTTGATAATTGGAATAATAGAAACACACTAAAACGTGTATTATATTGGGGTTCTGATGGTGGAGTAACAGTTTATTCCAAAAATATTCGTGATAATGCTCCAACAGGAATAGATACAGATCTTCTTGATAAATTGGCTGGAACAGAGATGAGTAATAATCATCAGTTTGATTACTCAAATCTCTATTACACTTGGTCTGAACCAATTATTGCTCAAATAAACTCCTCATCAGATACTCCTGGAACATTTGTAGGAATAATGGGTGGTGGTGGATTACAAGAAGCAAAACCAGCATCTGGAACTCCAGAATATGGAAGTTCAATTTATATGTTTAATGTATTAAATGGATCTCTCATAAAAACATTTAATATCACTAATAGTAATAGCAATGTTTCAGCTAGAGTTCCAGCAACAGTTGCTGTTTTACCTGAACCACAATTGGAGGAAAACAGGGAAGCAAAACTTATTTATGTAGCTGATTTAGCGGGCCATGTATGGAGAATCAATCCAAAAAAAGGTGATACAGCAACAACTCAAACACACACTTGCTCTTCATCATCAACAGATTCTGCAAATGGCTGTATAATGCTTTTTAATAGTAATGCAGATAATACAAAAAAAGATTATGTTTATTACTCCATTGCTCTTGCATATGATGGAAATCCAAACTCTGCAGATACAAGTGTATGGGTTTATTATGGAACAGGAAATTCAGATATTTATGATTTAACTGAAAATGCTGGAACAAATACCCTTTATGCAATAAAAGACTCAACTTGGGATACTTTTGATCCAACATCAACAAAAACACCAAGTAATTTAACACTAATTTCATCAACTTACAATTCAGGCTCTACTTGTGATCCTCAAACCAATGGGTGGAGATATAATTTAGCAGGTAAAGAGAAATTAGTTGGAGATCCAACTATAATTGAGGGATATTCATATTTTACTGTTTATGAACATGGTGAAGATAGTGGTGGAGAGTGTTCTGGTCATTTAGGATTATCATACATCTACTCATTTGAACTATTTTCGGGATGTTTTAATCCTGACTTTAAACTTGCAAGTGCAAATCCTGGACCAAAAGGACTTTTAGGTAAAGGGGTTGCAACATCACCTGTAATGAAGGGTGATGTAATGTATTTTGGTATTTCAGGAGAAACAGATTCTGAAAATGACTCTGGTAGATTTGATGATATGGAGAGAAAAGATAATCTTATTCGTTGGGAAAGAAAATCTGCATCTACAACAGAAACAAGTGATGTTCCATTTACATATTTTAAAGAGATTTTCTAATAAAATTCAATAGTTTTTAGTTAAAACACGAAAAACTATTTTTAAATATCTTTTAATAATTTAAAGAGAGATAACTATTTTGTTATCTCTCTTTTTAATAAGTTGAAAAGGAGAGAGCAATGGCAAAATATTTTTTTATTGCAATAATATTCTCATTTGTATTATCTGCTGCACCAGAAATTAATCAAATAATAGAGGAGATTCCTCATTATAGAGCAAAAGTTGTTTCTCTTGATCAAGAGAAACATATTATCACTGTTACACTATTAGAAAGTAACCAGACAGTAAAAATCTCTCCTGAAAATGGAGTATTAATTACTTTTTATGGGAAAAAAGGGAAAAAACAGATTACAATTAATAATATAATGCCTAATAATGAGATATCAATATCTTCCAAACAACTCTATTATGATATTATTAAAAAATCTGTAAATAGTGAAATGGTATATTATGCTGATTATCTTCAAATAGATTAAATATCTATTTATCAGATAAATATCTACTTATCTCTTCTAAAATTCTCTGAGCACTATTTTCAATTCCCAAAGATGAGGCCTTCTCCTCCATCTCTTCCAATTTATAAATATTATTTTGAAGATAGAGTATTTTTTCAATTAATAGATCAGATGTTAAATTTTTCTCCTCTATCATTATAGATGCTCCAGATTCCTCCATCTCTTTTCCATTAAGAACTTGATGATTGTCTGTTGCAAATGGAAATGGAATTAATATAGATGCTTTTTTAGCAACTTGTAGTTCTGAAATAGATGTTGCTCCTGCTCTACATATAACCAAATCTGCATTTTGATATGCCTCTGCCATATTATCAATAAATGTTAATAAATTAACATTATCTATTTTTTTTGTTTTATAACTCTCTTTAGCTATATCATAAGTTAATTTACCTGTTTGATGTGTGAAATATATATTTGGCAATTTTTTAACAACATCAATCATCACCTCATTTATTTTTTTTGCTCCTAAACTACCTCCGAAAACAAGAACCGAAAATTTATCATTTTGATGAATTTTCCTTTTAACAGATAATATCTCCTCTCTAACAGGATTCCCTGTTTTTATAGATTTTCCTGATGGAAAATAGTTATGAGAATAGTTAAAAGTTGTAAAAATTTTATATACAACTCTTGATAATAATCGATTAGTAATACCAGGAACAGAGTTTTGTTCCATAATAAATGCTGGATAATTTCCTAACCAAGAGGCTAATAAAAGTGGGCCAGAGGCATATCCTCCAAGTCCAATAACAGCATCAGGTTGAAAATCATGTAATATTTTCAATGAATGATTTACAGAAGATGGTATTTTAAATAGCGAGGACAATTTATCTTTTATCCCCTTCCCTTTTATTCCACTTATATCAATACATTTTAAATTAAATCCATTTTTAGGAACCTCTGTGTATTCAATACCTTTTTCTGTTCCAATAAAAAGTATTTCACTTTTAGGATACTCTTTCTTTATATATTTTGCAAAAGCTAAACCAGGAAATAGATGTCCTCCTGTTCCACCACCAGCAATTAAAAAACGATATTTTTTCATTAAAATTAACTCCAAAAATCAAATACTAACAGTTTTTTATCTCTATTTCAATTTAGTCTAATAATTTTATAAAAAAACACTGTTTTTATTTGGAGATTTTATTAAAGTAAGTTTTATTGATATGTTATAATTTTTTAATAAAAATTTTATATAAACAGGATTTTTATTTTGACTAAATAAAAATAATAGCTTAAATATTTTAAATAATAAAAATTAGAACTTTATATTTTTATAGTTGATTTACCCTCTGCTATTTGAATTCTATCATCCTGAATCTCTTTTATCTCTGCAACAACCTCATCATATACACTTGGTTTTATATGATATAAATATATTGGAACATCTTTTTTTATTT
This sequence comes from bacterium, assembly GCA_016936735.1. Classification (GTDB taxonomy): domain Bacteria; phylum UBP6; class JAFGXH01; order JAFGXH01; family JAFGXH01; genus JAFGXH01. The sequence continues at coordinate 13,945 of JAFGXH010000018.1, read as the reverse complement.
TTTTCAAATCCTCTGACAAAGTTTTTGGAGAGTAATGTTTTGAAGCATCAGCAACAGATTGCATTCTATTTGGAAAAGATACTTCCATAAATATTACTCTTAAATCATCTCTGATATTTGCAACTTGCCAAACATCATCAGTTGTTGTTGTATCTGATGAATATAAAATAGCATCCTTTTTATCAGCTACGATAAATGCACTTGATGGTACAGAGTGATTTACCTCAATACTTTGAACATTATAACCAATAGTCTCAAATATATCTCCTCTCTGATGAGGAATAAATTTAAAAACAGGATTATCTTTTGTTGGTATTGAAGAGAAATCTGGCCAAATAGTCCAATTAAAAAGATGTTTTCTTACTGCTTCCAAAACATCCTCTGCACCATGAGTCTCTATTGAAGGTCTTTGAGCAAATATCAAATCTCCCCATAAAAGAAGATCTTTTACATGATCTATATGGGTATGACTAATAAGAACTGAATCTATTTTTAGTAAGTTTTTTAATTTCATAGCATGAAGTAGTCCACCAGCATCAATGGCTAACACATCATCTACCAAAAAAGAGATTGCATGATTCTCTTTCCCTAACTCTCCACCATCTATTCCAAGCAATGATATTTTCATAAATACTCCTAACTAAACTCTTTAAATTTCTCTCTTTTTGCAAGATAATCATAAAAATCTTGGAAAACTTTTAAATTTGGAATTTTAAATTGAGCTCCATTTAATTGTATAATAAGCTCATTTTTTAATAATTTGGCTAAAACTTTTTTTACATCCTCTGGATCTAAAAGAATAGTTCTTGATATCTCCACAAGAGATAATGTTAATTCAACCTCTTGAGTAGCATTGTCTGAAGTTTTACGTTCTGCTTCAGATTTCAAATAATGAACAACTTTAGCACTTGGATCTTTTAAAAGAAGATTCTCTATCTGATTATCTGTTTTTGCAAGTCTATCAGCAAGACGTTGAAGCATTCTTATTGCAATATTGGCATCCCCTCTAATCATTGCTTCAAAAGTTGATGGATTTATAACTAATAATTTAGCATCCTCTAAAACTTTAGCTGTTGCAGTTCTTGGTTTTTTTGTAAGAATACTCATCTCTCCTAAAAACTCTCCCTTATCAAGAACAGCTAATGTTGTCTCCTGTCCTCCAGACTCTTTTATTATTGCTATTTTTCCCTCTTGAATAACATACATCTCATCACCACGATCTTTTTCATGGAAAAGATATGTACCCTTCTTAAAAAGTTTTCCGAACTTATTAAAGAGCTGATCATCTAAACTCATAATTCCCCCCTGTCTGTTTTTCAGACAATATTTCATTGTATTTAAAAAAAATAGTTTACACAAGAAAATTCTATTTTTTTATAAAAAAATAGCTAAAACTATTTAGTTGTCATTGTAAAAACACCATCCCATCCATCTTCTGGTGGATTTTGTTTATAAAAACTACAGCGTTCAATATACATTTGTGCGGGATAATCGTTATCTCTAAGTTTTAGAACTTTTTCAAAAACAACAATTGATTCATCCCATTTTTTTTCCATATATAATGTTATCCCAACATCACATAATTTGGAAATCTCATTCCATATTGGATCTTGTATATTTTTACTTACAAGTTCATAAATAACAACAGGAAGTTTTTTACCCTTTACTCTTACAGAGTCAAGTTTTCTACAAAGAAGTTTTCCCTCAATCTCTTTAAAAGTGAACTCACTAACAATAATATTTGAGTGATATTGCTTATTTATTCCCTCTAATCTTGAGCCTAAATTAACATTATCTCCCATTACAGTATAATCAAATCTCTGTTGAGACCCCATATTTCCAACAGACATCTCTCCAGTATTTATACCAATACCAATATCAATATCAGGAAGTTGTCTTGTTTTTAATCCCTCTCTAAACACTTGAAGTCTCTCCATCATCTCTAATGCAGTCAAACATGCTCTCTCTGCATGATCTGGTTGATCTATTGGTGCACCAAAAAATGCCATAATTGCATCACCCATATATTTATCAAGAGTTCCACCATATTTAAAAACAATATTTGTCATTGGAGTAAGATAATCATTTAATACTGCAGATAATTGCTCTGGAGTTAATACCTCTGATATTGTTGTAAATCCCCTAATATCACTAAAAAGTACTGATAGATTCTTTTTAACACCACCAAGAGAGAGTTTTGATGGATCTTTTAGCACCTCATCAACAACAGATTTACTTAAATAGTATTTAAAAGCACCTTTTATTCTTGTTTTCTCCCTCTCTTCACTAAAATAACGGAATATTGTTATAACAACAAAAAGTATAATTGGTAATGTTATATGAAAAAGTGAAAACACCTGTATACTATTCTTAAAGAAAAATAGTAAATCAATATAAAAAACAATTATGGAGGATAATACAGAGAATATAAACCCAAAATATAGATGAATTTTTGCTAAAATAAATCCAAAAAGAAATCCCATTATAATAAGAACTAAAAGCTCTATAATATATGTCATACTATATCTTTGGAAATAGCTATCATTCAATACATTTTCAATAAATGTTGCATGAACCTCAACTCCTGCATATCTTTGTGATGTATCAAATGGAGATGAACGAAAATCTAAAAGACCTGTTGCAGTTGTACCAATTAAAACAATTTTGTCTTTAAACTCCTTCTCTGTAAATTTGTCATCCAAAATATCTTTCATGCTATAGTAGTTAAATGTTCCTGCAGGACCATAATAATTTAAAACAACATGACTTTGATCAAAATCCATATTTAAAGATTTTTTTCCACCAAAATCAAATTGAATTCCACCAACAATATTATTCTCTACTTGGTATTTAAGATAAAAATCATCATATTTATTATTGATATCATGATAATAGACTTTTAATGCAGCCAAACCTAAAGAGAATAAAATATGTAGCTCTTTTTTATCATCCTCTATTGCAAAAACAGGATAGTAGTTTCTTGCAATACCATCAATATCAGGAATTAGATTAAAAGAGCCATAATTTTCTGTTGCAAGAACACCATCAGCTCTATCTAGCATATCTATTAAATCCTCAGGAATTCCATCTGTAGCCTCCTCAATCTCTTTATTTATTTTTTCAACAAGCTCTTTTGGAAGAGGAGGATCTACATAAACCAGTTCTGGATGAGGTGCATTAATAGCAGAAAATCTTGATATGTTCATATATTCTGTCATATCTTTTTGAGAGATTTTATTAAGCTTTATTTCGGATCTTGAAACAACCTGTTTATAGTTTATTTCACTCCTTTTTTCAGATATTAATTTACTCTCCTCTTGACTTGTAAAACCAACATATCCTAATACAACATTTTTTGCAGAGTGAATTGCTCTTGCAAAAATTTTATCAGGAAATGTTTCAAGAGATTTTTTCTCAAGAAACTCTGAGTATTGAGAATTAAGTGTTTTTAATTGTTGAAAAATCTGCCTATATTTTATTATATCCTCTTTAGATTTTTTAATAACAGGAGTCATTCTCTTTCTCTCTTTTTCCATTTTGAATATATTTCTTCTAATAGAGAGTTTCTCATTTTCAGATTTAATTACTTTGCTTGACTCTTTTAAATCTTCAATATATTTATCAATTTTTTTTGCAGTATCCTCATATTTTAAAAGATTTTTCTCTTGAGCATTAATAACACTTGTTAATTCATCAACCAATTCCCCCTTTGATGTAAGAGATATTCGTTGAAACCTTTCATAAAACTCTTTTGCTGAAACTATTGCATCATTATTACTTGCATCAGCAAAAATAATATCAAATGCAACAACTTTTGCACCAAGTTTTTTAAGTTTTAAAACCATATCAGCAAAATATTTTCTGTTAATAGGCCAACCATACTGCTCAAGAGTTGCCTCATCCATATCAACAATAACAACTTTATCAGAAACAGGTCTTACTCCCCTTATTTGATACTTTAGTTGTTCTAAAGATCGCTCTATATAACCAATAAAATTTGAATATTTATTGGGAGAACCAACATACTGAAAATGTAACACAACAAATACAATCATTGTATATAGAACAACTGCAAAATACGACTTTAAAGGATTAAAAAAACGGAATATCTTTTTCATTCTCACCCATTTACACATTATGATATTATTAAAATAAATATGATTAATGTGTCAAGTTTTTTGTTTTTTAAAAGATAATTGACTTGATTTCAGAATTAGAACTATGTTATAACTCCATTATGCGGCTGTAGCTCAGTGGTAGAGCACTAGCTTCCCAAGCTGGGGGTCGCGGGTTCAAGCCCCGTCAGCCGCTCTCCTCCTCTAAAAATAATAATTCTTACATAACTTAGGAAAAATAATTTTATAACTAAAGAAAATAATTTTATTTTTTATCAAAAAAGTTTTATATAATCTAAATATTGTTTTTACATATAATGGATTTATTGAAAAAATTTAGTTATAAGGGAATTTCATTATTACTATCTTTTAATTTTTGATAAAGAGTGTTAGTAAACTCAATATATTCATCAATACCAATATCTTCAGCTCTTAAATCTGAAGAGAATGGAGTCTCATTCTCAGAAAAATATTTTAAATACTCTTTTAAAGTATTTCTAACTTTTTTTCTTCTTTGTGAGAATGCAGCCTTAACAACAGATTTTAATAGTTTTTCATCACATAATATTTTACTAAATTCATCTATTTTTTGCATATATACAATGGATGAATCAACATTTGGTGGTGGAAAAAAACAGTTTCTTTTAACATCAAAAAGAATTTTTTTCTTAAAATGTAAATCTGTTAAAACTGTTAATATTGAATAGTTTTTAGAATCTTTTTTCTCTGTTAAACGAAGTGCAACCTCTTTTTGAACCATAAAAAGAGCTGATTTCACCTGATTTATCTGCTCCATAACATTGAAAATAATTTGAGATGACACATTATATGGAAGATTACCAACTAAAATAATCTCTTTTCTATGTTTTTCATAAATCTCATTAAAAGAGAATTTTGAGGCATCTCCCCAAAAAATAGTTCCACCTCTTGGAACAAACTCTTTTTCAAAAAGAGTTACCATATCTTTATCAAAATCAACAGCATAAAAATTATCTGTTTTATCAATAAGATATTGAGTTAACGCACCTGCTCCAGGTCCAAACTCTATTACAATATCATCTTTATTAATCTCAATAGAGTTTGATATTTTTTGTAAAATATTTTTATCTGTTAAAAAATGTTGACCAAATCTTTTTTTTGGTGTTAAAGACTCCTCTGATAATATTTTTTTTGATGATTTAAACTCCATACTACTAATCCAAAAAACAATAAGACATTTTATACTATTTTTAATAAATTACAATATTAAAAATTAAAATTTTAAAATGGAATAGTTATTTGAATATAGAGATATAAAAGTGACAAAAATGACACAAAAATTAATAAAAGATTGACTTATTTAAAAACTTTATCTATCATTAGAAAGGATTATTTGTTTGAGGTTCTTTATGAAAGGTAAAATTCCCCTTATAATTGGAATTGTATTAGGACTTATAGCTGCACTTGTTGCATATTTCAGTATCAAAAAAGAGAAAGAAAAGTATCAAAAGGGTTGGGAGCTTGGACAAGTATTAGTTGTCTCTAAGGATGTTAAAGCTGGTGAAAAATTAACTAATGATATGCTAACTATTCGTCCAATGCCAAAGAAATTTATAACAAATGGAATGATAAAACCAAATGATAGAGGTTTTATTGTTGGTCAACCTGTAATAACAGATATTCAAAGAGGGGACCCTTTATTCTATTATGATATAGAAAAGGTTAATGTAACAGAGGGACTTTCAAAAATTATCCAGAAAGGGGGACGTGCAGTATCAATTAGAGCATCAGAAACATCTGCTGTTGGCTATTGGATTCGTCCAAATGATCATATTGATATTATTGGTATGTTTAGAGACCCAAATACTCGTCAACAGATTGCAATGACTCTTCTTGAAAATGTTATTGTTATTGCAACAGGTGAATATACTGGTGAAAACTTTAAAACAGCAACAAAAGGTAAAACTACAAAAATTAGTTACTCCACTATCACACTTTATGTTCTCCCTCAAGAGGCAGAGATTCTTATCTTAGCTCAAGAGATGGGAAGTCTCTATTTTACACTTAGAAATGAGGATGATTTAAGTATGCTTGATGAAAAAGGAAAAGTTACATTGGACACAATTTTCACTGGTGAACGTGCGATGGAGATGGCAGTAATTCGTCAAAAAATGATAAAACAAATTACAATTATTCGTGGTGAAAATAAATAATAAATTTAAAGGTATAAAATGGGAATAATTTTAATTATCACAATATTTTTCTCTGTTGTGCTTTTAACAGTTTCAATGTTTGAAATTTTAAATAAAAGTGCAGAGGAGTATCAAAAAAAATACCTTTCAAAAGCCTCCAATGATTTTGAAACAATGTTTATCTATATAACGCCAAGTCAACTATTCTTTTTAAATATTGCTCTTACAGGTTTTATATTTGTCTTATCCTTTATGATTTTTGAAGGTTGGACATTTAGAATCATATTCTCTGCTGTAGGATTTTGGTTTCCATCTTTTCTTATGAAAAAATTTAAAGCTAAAAGACTTGAAAAATTTAATCGACAACTTGTGGATTCACTTGTTCAAATGGCAAATGCTTTTAAAGCAGGATTAAGTTTTCCACAAGCAATGGAGAATATTGCACAAGAGTCTGAGGCACCATTGGCATTAGAGTTTGAACTTGCTTTAAAAGAGATGAAACTTGGTGTTCCTGTAGAGGAGGCTCTAATTTCAATGGCAAAAAGAGTTCAAAGTGAAGACCTTGATCTTACTGTTATTTCAACAAATATTGCTCGTCAAATGGGTGGTAATATGTCTGAGATGTATGATACAATCTCAACAACAATCAGAGAAAGATTTAGACTAGAGGGTAAAATCAGATCTCTAACATCTCAAGGTAAGTTACAGGGTATTATTGTTGCTCTCCTTCCACTTGGTCTTGGTATTGTTTTAGCACAAATGAGGCCTGACCTTATGGAACCTTTTCTTGATAGTTGGTTTGGAACAATACTAATTGTTGCTATCATGATAATGGAGGTTTTAGGGGGATTTGTTATTAAAAAAATTATTACAATTGATGTTTAATAGGATTGAATTATGGAACAATTTTTTCCAATTATAGCAACATTAACAGCTGGTTTAGCAGGCTATTTTATATTTGCAGGGCTATTTCCATCTAAATTTCTTGAAGAGGCTCAATCTATGAAAGGAAAAGATGAGTCTTTAATGGGAGTTTTTAGAGAGCTTTTAATAAAAAAAATTGGTGTAAGAATCAGAAAGTATATGTCTGAAAAGTTTGAACTCTCTGTTCGTCAAAAACTTGTTATGGCTGGTGAACCAGAGGGATTAAAACCTGAAGATATTCTTGCAATGATGGTATTAAGTGCTGGAGTTGGTATAGTTTTCCTACTTTTAGTCCTATTAATGCTAAAGAAAAGTCCTTTTCTTGCAATATTGGGTGCCCTAACATTCTTCATGCCTAAAATGTGGCTTAATGACCAAGTAAAAAAAAGACATCATTTTATAACTAGAGAGCTTCCATATGCAATAGACCTTTTAACACTTAGTGTTGAGGCTGGATTAGATTTCTCAGCTGCAGTTGGAATGGTTGTAGAAAAAGGACGTCCTGGACCACTAAGAGAAGAGTTTTCTATTCTAATGAGTGAAATGAAGATGGGAAAGACAAGAGAGATTGCTCTCAAAAATATGATGGAGAGAGTTAATTTAGCTCCTCTCAGCAATTTTATACGCTCTTTGGTCCAAGCAGATAGAATGGGAACGAGTTTAGGAAAAATACTTAGGATTCAATCAAGTCAAATGAGAATTGAGAGAACTCAAAAAGCAGAAAAACTGGCAAATGAGGCTCCTGTAAAAATGCTTTTCCCTCTAGTTGCCTGTATTTTCCCAACAATTTTCATGGTGTTATTTGGTCCAATTATTTATAAATTTATATCTTAAACAGTTTTAGAGGATATTACCTATGGCAATTTCTTTACAATTTGTAACAGGTCCTTTGAAAGGGAAAAAATTAGCTTTTGAAAGAGAAAAAGAGATTATTATTGGTAGACAGGATGATTGTGAAATAACCATTAAAGATCCTGGTATATCTGGAGAACATTGTGGTATCTATCTTGAAGATAACACATATGTTTTAGAAGATTTTGATAGTACAAATGGAACTTTTGTTAATACAACTAAAGTAAAACCAGATATAGAGCTAAAAACAGGTGATACAATTTTTCTTGGAGCATCTAGAATTGTTGTGACAATTAGCTTTGGTGCGTCAAAACCACAACCAAAACAACAGGTTAAATCAGCTCCAGTAGTTCCTATGGAGGAATCAACAAATATTCATCAATCATTAGATGATTTAGATGATATGGAGGATGATACAAATGTTAGAAAGGTGAAAAGAAAAACCTCTTTCGTTTCAAAGCTTACTGACCCAGACTTTTATCTTGATGCAAAAGATAAATATATGGAGCTTCCAATAGGGAAGAAACTTACTTTTACTATTATACCACTAGTGTTGATTATTATGTTATTTGTTGTTTTTTCTAAATCAAACAACAATGATGATGGAGGTGGATTATTTGGTCCATCAGATGATTCTGAAAAAGTATACCCATTAGAGAAATCAATGAAAAAACTTTATGGGAACTTTAAATCTTCAAAAGGAGCAAAAGATTTTAGCCATCCAATAAAAGCACGATTCTCCTTTAATTATGAAGAGGGAACAAAAATAGAGCTCTACTATACAGTTGTTAGTATTGAATATCTTGATGAGGTTATTATTAAAGTGAATGATGTTGAGATTGGTAAAGTTCCACTTACAACAAATGAAACAAATAAGGCATCTCAAAAACTATCAATTCCAATTGAAACTCTTAAAGCAAATGATAATCTACTTGAGTTTATAAACACAAGAAATCTTGGTTCTGATAAGAAAAATGAGCGTTGGGGTATAATGTTAACAAAATTGGATGTTAGAATTCTACCAAAACCAGATCTTCAACAGGCAAAAGAGAACTATCAGTTAGCTGAAAAATTCTTTAATCAGAAAAAAATCTATAGGGGAAATCTTTTTAAAGCAATAACCTACTATGAGAAATCAATATATTTTATGGAGCTAATGCAAAATAAACCAGATTTTTTTAATGATGCACATGAGAAAATGAAAATGATTCAACAAGAGTTATGGGCAATTTATAAAGATGCTATATATATGGCAAAAAGAGAGATTGATTTTGGAAACTATGCAAAAGCAGAAGAGCATGTTTTTAGAATTTTAGAAGAGATTCCTGATGATGCAGATAGTAGATATATTCATGCTTCAAAGTTTTTAAACTTTCTTTCGGGTAAAGTTAAACGCAAATAGATTATAAAATTTCTCAAAAAGAGAGTTATAAAAGAGATAAGGAGGATTTAATATGCCCTATGACTCAGATAAAACAATAGCCGATTTTGATTTAGAGGCATTTAATCGAGAGATGGAAGAGAAAGAGAAACAGAATAAAAAAAATGCAACTAAACCTGTTGAAGATGAGCTTGATGATGATTTTGATGATTTTGACTCTTTAGATTCTGCTAAAGATGATGATTTTGATGATTTTGATGGATTAAATAGTATTGATGATGATGATCTATTTGAAGAGGACTCATCTATTAAACAGAAATTATCAAAAGTGACAAAAGACTCTAAAGCAAAAACCAATACATCAGAAGAGGATGCTTCTGGAGGTAGAAGACGAAAGAAAGATAGTTCACCCTCTCCAGAGAAAACTATGATTGCCTCTCTTGATCAGGTTTCTCAAACATCTTATGAAGAGGATGAAGATGAAGAACCAAGTTCTGATAAAACCCAAATATTATCTCTTGATCAGATAAATTCAGGTGATATTGCTGGAACTTCAAATATTGTTGTTGAATTAGCTCGCCTTAAAATTGTAGAGGGGGGTAATTTAGAGGAGTTCTCAATCAAACAGGACTCTTCAACACTTGGAAGAACAGAAAATAATGATATTGTAATTCCTAACAATACAATCTCCAGAAATCATTGTCGCTTTGATAAAACACCAAATGGATTTAAAGTTGTTGATTTAAATAGTGGGAATGGAATTAAAGTAAATGGGAAAAAAGTTCCTGCTAAACTTTTAAAATCTGGTGACATTATTAGTGTTGGTGGTTTAAAAATTCAGTTTATTGATATGTCTGTTGAACATTATGATTCTGATACATCAGACTCTGTTGTTGTAAGAGGTGGAAAATATTCTGGAACAGACCCTAAAACAAAAAAAATAATTCTTATCTCTGCTGTTGCAGGTATTTTACTACTTGTTGGTATTGTTGTTTTTATTATGAATAAAAATAAAGCTGAATACCAAAGAAAACTTGCAGAACAGAAAAAAATGGAGTTTTTAAAAAAAGAGAAACAGATTCAGGTCTTTTTTAATAAAGGTTTAGCTGCTTACAAAAATAAAGAGTGGAACTCTGCAATTGATAATTTTGATAATGCTTTGAAATTAAAACCTGAATTTAAAGAGGCAGAAAACTATAAAAAGGCTGCAAAAGGTGAGGGAGAAAATTACGATTATGTTCAAGGTGCAGAAAAAGATTTAATTAATGAGGATTTTAAATCAGCTTTATTAAAACTTCAAAAAGTGCCAGAAACAAGTGTATATTATGCTCAAGCACAAGATAATATTAAAATTGCTAATAAAAAATTTAGAGCATATCAGCTTGGAATAATTCAGAAAAATTTTGATGAAGAGAATTATGATACAGCAAAAACTATGGTATCTGAACTATTAGAGGCAAATCCAGATTTTGAGGATGCAATTGCATTACAGACTCAAATAGATGAAAAACTTATTAATGCAGAAAAAGACTCAAAAAAAACAACAAAACAGACAGATACAAACAAATTTGACCCAAATAAATACAAAAAAACCACTACAAATAAATCTTCTGGAAAAAATAAATATACAGAGGGATTAAAACTTTATGGAAGTAAACGTTTTGATGAAGCTGTTGCATTTTTTCAAAAAATATCATCTGCAGAGGCTTTAGAGTATGCAAAAAATATAAGAGATGTAAAACAGTTGTTAGATCAAGGAAGTAAGCTGATAAAACTAAAAGATACATCTAAAGGGATTCCAACACTGAATAAAGCATTATCTATTGATGGAAAAATAGGTGGCCAACTTTCAGGAGAGATTGGAAAAGATCTTTCTGTTCTTTATGGAATTCGTGCTCAGACCCTTTTTGGAGAGAAAAATTATCCCGAAGCATATAAATTTGCATCAAAAGGAGCAACTCTTAATCCATCAAATGATTTAAATAAAAAAGTTCTTGGATTATTAAGCAAAAAAGCAAAAGATATGTTTTTAGATGCCTATATGAGAGAAGCAAGAGATCCTGATGCAGCAAAAAAAATATATAAAGTGGTTGTTTCAATGATTCCTGCCTCTGATCCAACAGCTGAAAAAGCTAAAAAAAGATTAAAATAGCCTCTATTTTATGAAAATATTCAAATATAAATCAAAACAGGAGTTTATAAAAAACAGAAACCTCCTTAATCTGATTAGTAATTCTAAATTTTTACTAAAAATCAAAAATTTTAGAATTAAAAAACTTGAAGAGTCTCAAATATTAACATTCTCTTTTCTTGCACTTATTTTTGGAGGAATGTTTCTATTTAAACTCCCCTTCTCTACAAAAAATGGAATTAGTTGGATTGATGCCCTATTTACATCAACATCTGCAGTATGTGTAACAGGATTAAGTACTATTGATGTTGGTTCAACATTCACAATATTTGGTCAAACTATATTAATGATTCTTATTCAATTTGGTGGACTTGGATTAATGACATTTGTTGGTGTTTTATTATGGAGTGTTAAACAAAATTTATCACTATCAAGCAGAAGCACAATTGAATACTCCTTTTTACAAAGAACTCCAGACTTCTCTCTTAGAGATTTTTTAGCATTTATAATAAAATTCACCTTTGTTATTGAAGGAGTTGGTTTTATTGGTTTTTTAATATATTTTGAGGAGAAAATATCTTTTCACAAAATATTTTCAGCAATGTTCCACTCAATATCTGCCTTTTGTAATGCAGGTTTTTCACTATATCCAGATAGTTTAATAAGATATTCTGATTCTATTTCAGTAAATATAATAACATCATTTTTAATTATTATGGGTGGAATAGGTTTTTTTGTTGTTTTTGAGATATTTGATTCTATTAAAACTACTATTTTTAGAAAGAAAAAAAGATACTACTCACTTTTCTCTATTCATGTTAAAATTGTTTTAATTTCATCATTTTTACTAATTATTATTGGAACATTCTCTCTTTATGAAAAAGAGGATATCTCTTTTTTAGAGGCTATATTTCAATCAATAACAACAAGAACTGCTGGATTTAATACTGTTGATTTATCAACATTTTCACATGAATCACTAATGGTAATGATGTTATTAATGTTTATTGGTGGTTCTCCTGGTTCAACTGCTGGAGGAATAAAAACAACAACATTTACAGTTCTTTTTTTGATAATATTCATGATTAAAAATGAGTTTGAGGGAATATCTATATTTAAAAGAAAAATACCTAAAGGGATTGTTTATCAATCTTTAGTTATTTTTATGTTATATATTTTTGCCTCTTTTATAGGTATGCTAACACTCTCTGCAATTCATGAAAATGAACCATTAATATCAATAATGTTTGAAACAGTTTCTGCATTAGGAACAGTTGGTTTAAGTGTTGGACTTACAACAAAACTGATTTTTAGCTCTAAAGTTGTTGTTATTTTTCTTATGTTTCTTGGAAGATTGGGTGTTGTAACACTATTTTATACATTTATTAAAAGTAAAAATACTCAATTTGAGTATGCAGAGGAGAAAATATTAATTGGGTAAAGTATGAAAAAAAAGATTTGTGCTGTTATAGGTCTTGGTGAGTTTGGTTATCATTTAGCTGTCTCACTATCTGAACAAAAAATTGATGTTATTGCTCTTGATAATGATGAAGTTAAAATCAACCGAATTAAAATTTATGTTTCTCAAGCAATAATTGGGGATGCAAGAAATGAGCAGGTATTATCCTCTGCAATTCCTAAAGATGTAGACCATGTTATTATTGCACTTGGAACTATAGAGTCAAGTATTATGGCTGCTCTCTATTTTAAAGAGAATCGAACTAGCTCTCTTTTTGTTAAAGCAATAAATGACCAACATTTTAGAATTCTGAAAATGCTTGGAATTCAGAATATTCTATTTCCTGAAAAAGATGTTGCAGAGAGATTTTCAAAACAGATTAGTCATGTTAATCTTCTTGATTATCTCCCTATTTCAGATGAATATAGTCTTATTGAGGTTCCACCACTCTCAAAAATGGGTGGAAAGACTCTAAAAGAGCTTGATTTTAGAGCAAAATTTAAAATGTCAATTATTGCAATAAAAAGGGATGGAAAACTTATTTTCCAACTTGATGCAAATCGAATTATAAATGATGATGATATCTTTTTTGTTGTTGGTTTAAATGATGATGTTGATAAATATCATAAACTTCTTCAACAAGAGAAAAAGAGATATACTGTAATCAGGTAAATATCTCTCTAAATGATTTATTTTTTTTAAAGAATCCCCCCACCCTAAGTCCCTCCCCAATACTTGGAGAGGGACTTGAATAAGTAAATAAAGTCTTAAATTTATTTACTAAAAAGAGGACAAAAAAAATAATTTTTGTAACTATTTAGCAAAAACCGGTTTTAGTTATTTTTTTAAATTTGAAAAGAACCCCCACCCTAAATCCCTCCCCAATACTTGGAGAGGGACTTGAAGATATTA
>JAFGXH010000145.1 GCA_016936735.1 bacterium | reverse complement strand
TAGTTGATAGTGAAATGTTTAGATTACTAAATTGATGTTTTTATTTTTATAAAAAAAGAGGAAAAGTTAATTTTAAGGATATATTTTTATGAATGATGAGATTTTTGCTATTGCCCAATTAATTTCTAATGTAGTTGATGAGAAAAAAAGGGGAAAAAATGTTTTAAATAGCTATTTGGAAAAAAATAACTCTTTTAAAGAGTTTGTAACAGATATATTTTATGGTTCAATTAGACACTATATTTATCTAGAGGCCACTCTTTTTAAATTTGTAAAAAAAGAGGGAGTTTCAAAAAAAGAAAAATATATATTTATTGCAACACTTTATGTAATACTTTTTAGAAAAGAGTCTGATATTCCTATATTTATAAATGATATTATAAGGGGTGTTAAAAAAAGATTAGGAGATAGAAAAGGGAATTTTTTTAATGCTGTTTTAAGAAGCATATTACGAAGTAGAGATGATTTAGATAGTTTTTCTGATGATATAAAATACTCTATTCCTGAGAAATTCTATCACTATTTAAGAAAAAATAGACTACTTCATGTTATCTCTAAAATGGTTGAAACTCCAAAATTCTATTTTAGAGTTAATAAAAATTTTGATAAATCTTTAGTTGATTTTAGTAAATTCAGAAAAGTATCTGATTATATATATAGATTAAATGATAATGGAGGTATAAAAGATATCTCCCCATTTTTAGATGGAAAAAACATTGTGATTCAAGATATTTCAGCTCAATTAGCTTGTCATATATTGGATCCAAAAAAAGGGGAGAGGATTCTAGATTTTTGTGCAGCACCAGGAACAAAAACAACTCTATTATCAGAGCTTTCTGACAATAGTAGTGAGATTATTGCTGTTGATATTAATCAATCTAAAGTTGATAAAATGAAAACAGAGTTATCGAATTATTATAAAAATATCTCTTTTGTTGTATCTGATGCTTTAGATTTTGAAACTGATACTATTTTTGATAAAATTCTTGTAGATGCTCCCTGTTCTGCTTTAGGAACTGTCTCTAAATATCCTGAAAAGAAATATGATTTTAATGAGAGTGAAATCTCAAAATATGGTAATATTCAGCTTAAAATTCTTGAAAAAGCCTTATCTATTCTTAAAATAGGTGGTGAAATACTCTATTGTGTTTGTACTTTCACTCCACAAGAGAGTGATATGGTTGTAAAAAATTTTCTTAAAAGAAATCAAAATATTGAGTTAAAAGAGTTTTCAATATCAGAAAAATTACTAACAGATGAGTTATCAACTATTTATAGTGATAAAATATTTACAACTCTTCATACAGAGAGTATATTTGATGGAGATATATTTTTTATTGCTAAGTTTATAAAAAAATAGATTTTATCTATTTTTGATAAACAGATGGTTTAACATATTTAAAAAGTGGAGTTCTTCCAAGAGATTCTGAGTGACCAATAAAAAGATAGCCTCCTGGTTCTAAAACATCATAAAATCTTTGAGCAAGCTCCTCTCTTGTTTGCTGATCAAAATATATCATAACATTTCTACAAAATATAACATGAAACGGTTTTTTAAAAACAAATTTGGGTGTCATTAAATTAAAATGGGCAAATGTTACCTCTTTTTTCACAAAATCTTTTACCTCCCAATTTCCATCAGATAGTTTTTTAAAATATTTCTGTTTTAAATGAGGAGGTAGTTCATTAACTCTATCATCACTATAAATACCAGTTTTTGCAATTGTTAAAACTCTATTTGATATATCTGTTGCCAATATTCCAGCATTCCAAGAGTTATATTCAGCTTTAAAAAACTCCATCATAATACTAATAAGAGTATAGGGCTCTTCACCAGATGAACAACCAGCACTCCAAATTCTGAGATCCTGTTTTCCAGAATGTTTTATTTTTGATGTCATTTCAGGTAAAACATTATCAAATAGAAATTTAAAATGCTCCTGTTCTCTATAAAAAAAAGTATGATTTGTTGTTATATTATTAACTAAATCGGTTGTTGCTTTTTTTGTGGTATCCATTATTAAATAGTCATAATAGTCTTTAAAAGATGTTAATGACAACTCTCTTAAAGTTCTTTGAAGCCTTCCCTCAATAAGAGATTTTTTCTGTTCAGGTAAAACTATTCCAAAATCTTTATATATTAAATCTCTTAGGAGAATATACTCATCATGTTTTATTCTAATAAACTGTTCATTCATTTTTTCTCCTTATTAATTCTCAAATAAGAGTTTTTTAATTCATCACATATTTTAATAATAAAATCTTTTATTGTTATATATCTCTTTTTTGTTGTAGATTAAAAATTTACAACAATTACTATTTTTTTGAGACTATAGGATACCAATCGGAATCTCTAATTCTCTCCTCTTTTGTTAAAAACATATCTCCACTTTCAGTATGAAAAACAATTTTTCTTCCTGTATCTCCACCTAAATCTTTTTTTACTATTTTGATATTTTTATGTTCAAAAATATCAATTGCTGCAATAATATTGTTTTTCCCAAGTTGATAACTATAGTTTATTGCACTACTATTCTCTGCACCACCAAAAATAGCCCCCTCAATATTTGATATTTGAGAACCATTTTTTTTCATAATGTCTACAAGAATGGATATTGCAGGATAGGCAAAATAGGTGTTGTTATCAGCATTACTCTCTCTAAAAGGTCGTATAAAATATCCCATTCCACCATATTTTTGTATTTTATCATACATCAAAAAAGATATTCCCGAACCAAGCACAGTATATAAAAGTGTTGACTCTTTTGAGAAATGTACAAAACCTGGTTGTACAAATATCTTCTCAATATTTTCCAAAACCATCTCCTATAATATCTTATAAAATAAAAACAGAAATAACAGTTTAGTTTTATATCGGAATATATAAATATTTTATAAATATTTTAATATATTTTTAATAATTGGCATAAATTATGATTTTATGATTTTTAGAAAAATCTACCTCAAAAAAATAGAAAAAACAGAGTTAAACTATTGAGATTAATTTGAAAATATAAAATTATTTTAAATGCTCAAGATTTATATCTGGATTTACTTTTATAATGTCATCAACAGCAACTTCAACTAAAAAATAACAATCACTACCCATTGATACCCATTTATCAGCAACATAAACTCCTGATAATTTCATTTTTGTTGAAACCTCTCTTGTTTCACCATTTTCTGTTTTTGTTGCTTTTACATTTGATTTAACTAAAAAAGATATTTTTGAAAGCGATGAACTATATGCCTCATTACAAGTCATATCTAAATCACCAACATATTCTGAACTTGATACAACTCTTATAACTTTTTTTCCATTATCATTTGTGTAAAATCCATCTTTTGTTTTTGAAATCCAAGATGGTCTCTCTTTATATGCCTCTCCAAAAATATTTTTTAATAATTTTTTTTGAAAAATATCAATTTCATTCTCTTTAAATGATTGAGATATAAATCCTGACTCATAAAGTTTCTCTGTTTTTATATCAATATAAGATTTATCATCTCTAAATTTAAATGTTAATAGAATGGAGTTGCTAATATCTATTGAATTTTTTGCAAAACATCTATAGTCTGTGCAACTTTTAATTTTTTCTTGATAAACTTTATACTTCTCAATAAACTTATCCTCTGTTGTAACCTGAAATCCCTCATCTTTCAAAAATTTTGTAAAATTTTCAATAACTCTTTTTGATAACTCTAATTTTTTTTCAGAATCAACAGTTTTTATTACAAATCTTGTTGATGATCCACCAAAAATATTAAAACTTAAAGCTAAAGTTAATAGTAAAAAGATAATTTTTTTCATAAACCCCCTAAAGAAAAAGAAACTTAATATCTTTTGTTTATAACATATACTAAAGAAATAGAGATTTACTCTATTTTTTTCAAAGTAAACTTAGTTGTTTTGATATATTTCTCAAAATCTATATCTATATTTTTCTCTATATTGGTTATTTCACCATTTTTTATTGTTATAATTGATTCACCAGTTCCAGTAAATATTTTATTACTAGGAAAAGGCTCTTTAATCTCAATAATCTCTGTGATTTTTAATATGTTTTCACTATTTCTATAGCCTAAAAATTTGATCCATCGTTTTATAACTATTTCATCTTTTATTTTTGATGTTATTTTTGTCTCATCACTCCAAATCTCACCAACATTTATCTCTTTTTGTGGTATTTTTATTTTATAAAATAGAAAATCTGCAAAGAGTTTATCAATAAACTCTGTTGAGTTTATATAATTTATCTCTTTTTTTAGAATTTTTTTGATATTTCTATTTGAAAACTTTTTGTCATTTAAAATCTGTTCAGTTTTTATATCTAAAAATGTAACTCTATTGTCTAAAAAGTTTTTTTCAAACTCTACTGTGAAATTTGTAATAAGTAGATTTGATTTAGATTTTAACTTTTCAGTAAAATCTATTTTGAATTTTATGGAGTTTTCTGGATAAGTAATTGTTGTTGCCTCAAAATTTGAATCAATTCCATATTTTTCATGTTGATAAAACCACTCCTTTATTGAAAAGGAGAATATAATAAAAGTGATTAACATAAAATCCTTAATTTTTGTATGAAATAACCTATTTTATTTTGTAAAAATCTATTTTACCACTCAAAATTTCTTAAATATTTTTTTAAAACAGACTCTATAACTTTTAAATTAATTGGTTTTGTAACAAAATCATCCATTCCTGCATTTATACAACGCTCCTCTTCATCACTTAAAGCACCTGCTGTTAAGGCGATAATTGGTGTATGTTTTTTTGAAACTCTTTCAAACTTTCTAATCTCAATAGATGATTCAACTCCATCCATTATAGGCATCTGAATATCCATAAATATTATATCACAGCTTTTTTTTGTTGATAACTCAAAAGCCTCTTTTCCGTTTTTTGCCTCTAAAATCTCTGCTGATGGAATGAGTCTTAATATAATTGTTTTAACTAAAAGCATATTTACATTATTATCCTCTGCAACTAAAATAATGGGGGCTCTTTTATGTAAATATGTTGTCTCTTCGGAGTTAAAATTGCTTAATTTTGAATTATCTGATACTTTTTTCTGTGAGTTAGAGTTTAAATCACTATTTTCTGTAGATTGATCTAAGTTTATATTTAAATCTGATTTGTTATTCTCAAAATCAACATTTTTTTCAAAAAGATTCTCATTAGATTTTAAAACAAAGTTATAATTATGAATATTTTTGGTTTTAATAAGTGTTTTATTCTCTAATTTTAAACTAAAATTACCATATTTTTGAATATATTTATCTGAGTCTGTTGTTGAAAATTCTGAAAGTTCATTCTTTTTTGATGGAGATTGATTACTTAACTCCTCAGTTTTAATCGATTTAAGATACTCAAGAAGCTCACTTGATTTTATTGGTTTTGTTAAGAAAAATCTTATATCTAACTCCTCATCTCTATTTATTGCATAGAAATTTTCTGAAGAGCTATGAAGAAGAATAATAGGTTGTTCATTAAAATCTATTCCTAACTCTTTTCTGACTATTTTAACACTCTCAACACCATCAAGATAAGGCATATGGTAATCAATTAGTATTACATCAAATCGATATCCTTTTTTTAGAAGGTTAATACCAGATAAACCATTATCAACACCAACAAAATCAACTCCCCAATATTTTAGTAGATGTTCTAATATAAGTCTATTTGTATCATTGTCATCAATAACAAGAACTTTTTTGATATCTGTAAGTTGAGCTCTTTTATAGTTTTTTGAATATTGATACTCTGTTGTAACTGTAAATGTAAATATTGATCCACATCCCTCTTTACTGGAGAGTTCAATTTTGCTACCCATAAAACCTGCAAGCATGTTTGATATAATTAATCCTAATCCACTACCACCATATTTTCTTGTTGTAGATGAGTCTGCTTGGGAAAAAGCTTTGAAAAGCTTACTCTGTTTCTCTTCACCTATTCCTATTCCTGTATCTCTTATTGTAAAACAGAATTTTCCATGTTTTTCATCAATTTTATCAAAACATATCTTTAATTCAACCTCACCAATTTCAGTAAATTTAACTGCATTGCTTAGTAAATTTATTAAAATCTGCCTGATTCTTACAGGATCAAGAAGGGCATATTTAGGAATATCTGGTTGAATATTTAATAAAAATTCTAATCCTTTTTTAGATGCTTGAAAATTTATTATAT
This sequence comes from bacterium, assembly GCA_016936735.1. Lineage (GTDB taxonomy): Bacteria > UBP6 > JAFGXH01 > JAFGXH01 > JAFGXH01 > JAFGXH01. Next base: position 10,781 of record JAFGXH010000145.1, on the reverse strand, counting down.
CTGTTACCTGTTCTGAAAGCGATATAATATCAGTTTTAATTGGTTCAAGCTCTAATTTTCCTGCCTCTATTTTTGAAAAGTCAAGAATATCATTAATAATACTTAAAAGAGATTCAGCAGAGGAGTTAATATTATTAACATAAATCTCCTGATTTTTATCAAGTGCTGTTTTTTTCAAAAGATCTGAAAATCCAATTACTGCATTTAAAGGGGTTCTAATTTCATGACTCATATTTGCTAAAAACTCAGATTTTGCTTTACTTGCTGCCTCTGCACGCTCTTTTTCAGATATTAATTTTTTTTCTAAAGATATTCTTGTTCTAACATTAATCAACATTTTTGAAAAAATCTCAAAAAGAGTTTTCTCTCTTTCTGTATATTTGTTATGTTTTTTTACTGAATCAAAACCTAAAAAACCAATACAACTATCTCCATCCATAATTGGAACAGATATTAAACTTTTAACCCCTTGCGAATCCAATATTTTTTTTACATTACTATCTGAAGGTAATTGAGACAAATCATAAATGTATAGTGTATCTCCTTTTTTATGCTCCTCTACCCATTCTGAAATTAAATTTAAATCAATATTCTGTAAATTATCAATTTCAGGAGGTATATCTGATGCACACCACTCATAGGTATTTGAACAACTATTTTTTTCCCAATTGTAGTTAAAAATATATGCCCTATCTGCATTCGCGAAAATTGCAAGAGCTGCTAAAGATTCATTAATAGAGCTCTCTAACTCCTCTATTGGAAGATTTATATAGTGTGATGCAATTGTTGTTAATATTGATTGCATTTGAGATTGAATCTCCAATTTTTTTTCTGTTTCAACTCTTGAAAAAGTATCTGCAATAGTATTTGATAATATTTTTATAAAATCTATTTCAGATTTTTCCCATTTTTTATTTTTTAAAACACTATCATAGCCAAAAAAACCAATTAATTTTTCATTGGAGTAAATTGGAATTGTCAAAAGAGATTTTATATTTTGCCTTAAAAACTCCACTTTCTCTTTATTTGCCTCTTTGGGTAAACTATTTATATCATTTATAAAAAAATAGTCACAATTTAATATTCTATATCTCCACCAAGGAAGCTCATCTGTTGAAAAATTTTGTAATGTTTTTATTTGTGATTCTATATTCTCTTTGCACCACTCATGAGTGTTTGTCATAAAGTTATAATCATCAGAGAATTTAAATATATATCCTCTATCAACATTAAAAAAATTTGATGTTTTTTCAAGCATTGATATTATTGATTTGTCGATATTCTCTGAATTTGTTTTAATGAAAGAGGCTGATATATCTGTTATAAGTTTTTGAAGTGATTTTAAATACTCTATTTTTTTAAAATATCTATCTTCAACCATTTTTTTTATTGGTTCTGTCAATATAGGATTTATGATTTCTCTATTTTTCATAACTCTCCTTCCATTAAGTGATTTTATCAAAATTGGTTAACAAATGCAAAAAATAAGAAAAAATATATTTATTTTTGATTTTTTTTTAATTTAGATGTAAAATGTGTATGTTTTTTAGGAGATAAAAATGAAAAAATATCTGTTTCTATTTTTAATATTCACTGTTTTATCCTGTAGTAATAATACAAATGATGATCCAATTGTAACAGATTGCTCTTCTCATTCAGATTGCTCTGTTCAGGAGTTTTGTAATCCAACAACAAATAAATGTGAAAAAATCAATAACTGTAACAATTGTCGAGAGGATCAAATCTGTGATACAACTACTAATACCTGTATTGATTATGAATCAAAACTGTGCCAAATCTGTTCAACACATAGTGATTGTGGAGTTGATTTATGTTTATCTTTAAAAAATGGAACTTTTTGTGGTTCTAAATGCTCCAAAAATTCAGATTGTCCAAATAATTTTGAATGTAAAGAGCTTTTATTACCAAATGGTGAATCTGCTGGAATATCTCAATGTTCTCCTATCTCTGGTATATGTGGTGAAGTAAATCCTTGTGATGTTATTGATTGTCAAGAGGGATATATATGTAATCCAGAAACAGGAGATTGTGAAATTATAAATGTTGAATGTAGAAGTGATTATGATTGTGTTTTTGGATACTATTGTGATTTAGAGACAAATAGTTGTAAAGAGAGAGTAGAGGGTTGTGCTGAAGATACCGATTGTGACAGAGGTGAATACTGTTCTCTAAATACAAATAGTTGTAAATCATCTCAGGGATATTGTCGAACAGATTGGAACTGTTTAGAGGGTGAATCCTGTTCACTTGGTAGTTGTAAAGAGATTGTTAATGGTTGTGAGTCAGATAGAGATTGTCCTGAAAATATGGTTTGTAATTTAAATACAGGGGAGTGTGAAAATATCTCTATAAGATGTGAAAGTGATAGTGATTGTAGTGGTAGTATGGTTTGTAATTTAGATACAGGAGTTTGTGAAGAGCAAACTGTTGGTTGTGAAAGTGATGCCGATTGCCCAGAGAACTTTAGTTGTAATATATTTACCTCTCAGTGTGAAGAGAACCAAGGTTGTTTAAGTGATAGTGATTGCTCTTTGTTAGAGTATTGTAATCCACAAACATTACGTTGTGAATCAAACTCATCTGGTTGTGAAAGTGATAATGATTGTAGTGATGGATTAAGTTGTCAGTTTGGTTATTGTACTGGCTGTGAATCTGATTTAGATTGTCCAAATGGTCAAACATGTAAAGATCTTTATGGATTTATAAAATATTGTGCAGCAGGAACTGGTGGTGAAACAAGATGTTTTAGTGACTCTCAATGTGAAGATGGGAAAAAATGTGATGTTGCAAATGGTGAATGCTATAATGAGGATGGTGGATGTGATACAGATACTGATTGTCGTGGAGATATGACATGTAACTCAACATTTGGTATGTGTCAAGGTTGTGAAGATAGTAGTGAATGCTATAGTGGTCAATATTGTTTAATGGGAACCTGTATTGTTGGACAGGGATGTGAAGCAAATGAGGATTGCCTTATTCCTGGCCAAATATGTTTAAATAATCAATGTGTTAGCTTTTAAATAGAGATATTTTAGATTTGAATTCAATATTATAAAATTACTCAGAAAATCTACCTTCAATAAAAAAGAGAATACAGAATTTTTCTCTAAAAAACAAAAATAGCTTACCAATATATTTTTTATAATAAAAAAGGGGGCCTTTTAACCCCCTTTTTATACTATAAACAGATTAATCTACTATTTGAAAAGATCTGCAAGATTATAGAACGCTTTTTTTCCAGGATAGAAAGCCTGTCTTCCGAGCTCCTCTTCTATTCTAAGAAGTTGGTTATATTTCGCGATTCTATCACTACGACTCATTGAGCCTGTCTTGATTTGACCTGTGTTAAGAGCAACAGAAAGATCCGCAATAGTTGCATCCTCTGTTTCACCAGAACGATGAGAAATGATAGCTGTATAGTTATTCTGTTTTGCAAGATTAACAGCCTCAATTGTTTCACTTAAAGTACCAATTTGGTTAACTTTAACAAGAATTGCATTTCCAACATGAAGATCTATACCATTTTGTAATTTTTTAGGATTTGTTACAAATAGGTCATCACCAACAAGTTGAACTCTTTTTCCAAGTCTTTGAGTTAATTTAGCCCATCCCTCCCAATCATTTTGATCTAAACCATCTTCGATTGAGATAATTGGATATTGATTTACCCAAGATTCATAGAAATCTATCATCTCATCTGATGATAAAATTCTATCTGGATTAGATTTCCAGAATTTATAACCCTGTCTTCCACCCTCATCATAAAGTTCTGAAGATGCAACATCAAGAGCTATCATAAAATCACCATTGATTCCAGTTGTAAAACCAGCTTTTGCAATTGCTTCAAGAACAACTTCAATCGCTTCAGTATTATCTAAATTAGGTGCAAATCCACCCTCATCACCAACTGCAGTATTGTGACCTTTTGATTTTAGAATAGATTTTAAAGCATGAAAAACCTCTGCAACATTACAAAGAGCCTCTCTAAAAGTTTTTGCTCCAATTGGCATTACCATAAACTCTTGAAAGTCAACTTTATTATCTGCATGTTTTCCACCATTAAGGATGTTTGCCATTGGAACAGGAAGTGTATATGAAGAAACACCACCTAAATAGCGATATAATGGTAACATTCTTGATGCAGCAGCAGCTTTAGCAACAGCAAGTGATACACCTAAAATAGCATTTGCACCAAGTTTAGCTTTATTTGGTGTTCCATCTATCTCAAGCATCAATTCATCAATTTCACCCTGTTGAGCTGCATCATAGCCAATAAGTTCCTCTGCAAGAATAGAGTTTACATTCTCAACAGCTTTAAGAACCCCTTTTCCTCCAAGACGTTTTTTATCTCCATCACGAAGTTCAACTGCTTCATGTTCTCCTGTTGATGCTCCAGATGGAACAGCAGCACGACCCATTTCACCACTCTCTAAGTATACCTCTACCTCTACAGTTGGATTTCCTCTTGAATCAAAAATCTCTCTTCCGATAATGTTGTTAATAATAGTCATATAAAATCCTCCTAACATCTCTAAATGGATATATAATACCTTTTGAACCTAATTGTCAAGTAAAACCAACTATTTTTAATTAAAATAGTTTTAATTATTTTTTAATCAAACTCCGATTTAGTAATAGAGTGATTAATTTTTTTAATTTTGAATAAAATTTATTAAGTGAAAGATTTTTTAGGAAAAAAAATAGAATATTATTGTATTTTATCTCTCTTTTTGTTAGCATAGGAGGTAAAGATTTTATGACTGAGGGTATATGCGTGATCAAAGAAAATTTAAAAGAAAACTTATAGAGGTTGTAACTCATTTTCGCTATAATGATGTTGATGAATTTATTCAGGAGCATCTTAGAGATATCTCTCTTGGAGGTATGTTTATTAAAACATCTCATCCTAAAAGATTGAACGAAAAAATATATTTTAAATTCTCAATTGACCAAGGGATAACTTTAATTGAGGGATATGGTAAAGTTGTTTGGGCAAATGAGGAGGGAATGGGAATTGAGTTTATATCTCTTGATGAAAAATCTAGAGCTTTAATTGAGACTATGTTAGAGATAAAAGATAATTTAAAATGATTTTAACATAAACTTTTACTGTTTCTGTTTTTATCTTCTATTTTTTGATATTAATATGTGTTGTGAGGAGTTAATATGAAAGAGTTTGATATTGATTATTATGCGAAGGCAATTTTTTTTCAAAATGAGCTCTATACCCTTAAAGATTTGGGAGAGAAGATAAAATTTAATATTAGTAATGGAAATTATAAAATTGGTGATTTATATGGTGCATTAGAAAAATTACAAACAGCTTTGGAATCAACAAAAGAGATTCAACTAATAATCCCGAATAATCTTTATAATAAATGTTTAGCAGAGGCTAACTCAAAAAAAATCTCAGTTGAACAGTTTTTAATAAGATTTTTGGAGAATGCTTTTGAGGCAAAAGAGTTAAAAGGTGAACTCAAATTGGATGTAGTAAAAAGCATTTCTAAAGAGTCTCAGGAGAATAGTTTATATAAAAACAATTTAGAAAAAACAAATGTTGAGATACCAATAATTCCAACAATAAAAATTGAAAATAAGGCTGAAAATATTGAATCCATAAAACCTAAAACACAATTCTCTTCTGCTGAACAATTGATTCAAGAGGAGGACACAAATATAGAGAGGCCAACAGGAAAATTTAAAAAAACTGAATTACTCTCTTCAGAAAATTTAGAAGAAGAAAAAAAAGCTGATGAAGTTTTAGAATCAGAGGATGTTGTTATTGAAGAGGTTGTTGTTCATTCAAAACCAAAACAATCAACAGTTATTATTGAAGATAGTTTAAAAATAGAGGAAAATCCTGTTCAATCTAAAAAAAGTGATACAGAGATATTAGAGGAGATTGTTATTCCTAAACAAAAAAAAGAGCCTTTGAACATTGAAGATATTCTTCTAAAAAAAGATGAGGAGACTCAAAAAAATAGTTCTGAAAAATCAAAACAGAATGAAGTAGAGAGTGAAGATGTTGCAGAGGATTGGTTTAAATAAATTTTTTGACATTTTGTCTATTATACCGATGTATTTTTCTCTGAAAAATATTATAAATTAATGAGGTATTTTATATTGGGGGTGTTATGGCTCGATTTCTAAAAATTACCAAACAGGCACAAGAGGGGCAGGTTCTTGTAGAGAGTGCTATTGTTATGCCTTTAATGATATTTTTTACATTAGGTATTTTACAACTTATTCTTGTTCAACATGCAAGAATTGCTACTGATTATGCAGCCTATGCTGCTGCTCGTGCTGGGGTTGTTAACAATGCAAATCCTGTTCCAATGAGAGCTGCTGCAAATATTGCTGTATTACCTACAATAGCAAGAACAAATGATTTTGGATCTTTTTTAGGAGCCTATCTTTATTATCTTGGAAGAGAGTTGGCTTTTTTTGGCGTTAATCAGGTTATTCAGGCTGCTCAGGATAGACTTGGAACTATTGGTGGAGCACTAGCAACTATTTTATTGGGAAGATTGTTAGCTCAATTGGGGTTAGCACCTGTATTTGCTCAAGTTTTTATTATAAATCCAACAATGGCCGATTTTAATGGTACTCCAAATGGTGAGATAGAGTTTGATACACTTGTAAATCCTAACTCTCCAGACCAAACAGTTTTGAGAAAAAATGTTTTAAGTGTTGCTGTTATGTTCAACTATCCGATGACAATTCCATTTGCAAACTGGATTCTTTTTGAATCTTGGCTTGCTTCAGAGGTTGGTATTCAATTAACAGGTGCAATTTGGAATGCAAGAGAGAAAATCGATACTGGTTCAGCTTATCTTGATACAAAATTAAACTCAAATGTTACTGGTGGAGATAGAGGTGTTAGTAGAATGCTAACAAGAACACATATCACAGCTAAAAATGAGTTAGAATCAACAACAGATTCTGTAAGAAATCAGATTATAAAAGACTCCTCATTTTCAAATTTGACAATGCTTAAAGCTGCTGCTAATTATGTTCCTGGTGGAAGTAATGGAACTTACATAATGCCACTATATAGCTCATACTCAATGAGAATGCACTCAAACTCTTTTAAAAATAATGTTTGTAAGGCACAAATTAAAGCAAGAAATGATTGTTCAAACTAATTTTTAACTGTTTAATATAATAATGATACCACTTCCAGAGTATATATTTTTCCCTATAGTGATTTCTCTATTACTTCTTAAGTTTTATCTTTCAAAAAAAAGAAAAAAATCATATAATACTGAAGAAGAGGATAGATAATAGGAAGTGATGGATAACTTTTTATTTCAATATTTTGAATATATAGAGACTCCTATTTTAGTATTAAATACAGATTGGGAGATACTTTTCCAAAATACTCTTTTTAAATCAACACTAAAAGAATATAATATTGATGAAAGCTCTTTTCTATTTTTTTTAAAAAACAATTGGAATCTTTTTGTTGGTAAATTAAAAAAAAGTTATCCTTTAAAAAGAGGAGGATTAGTTGTTTATGGTAATAGAGATAAAGAGACTCTTTTTGTCTCTTTACAATCAATAAAACCTGCCTTTTTAGAGGAGATAAGAAAAGATATTATTCATGAATTTACAATGCGATTTAGTCATATTTTCAATAATTGGGTATCAATAGCTCAACATTTTTTGAATATATTTCCTGAACAGAGAGGGAAAAGAGAGTTACAAGAGCTTCTTAAGCAAATGAGAGATATTATTGAGACTTTATCTCTATTCTCTTCATCAATTTGTGGTTATATAAATCCCAATCTATATTTTATTGAGGATGTAATAAATGATGCTTTAAAAAAAACAGAGCCTATTCATAAAGCACAAGCATCACTGAAAAAAATAGAGTATATTATAACTATTGATGTAAAAGAGAGTATTCAGATTGATGGAGATTTTGATGAGTTATCAAAAGCTCTTATTCAGATATTGAAAAATAGTTTTGAGGCAATGCCAAAAGGGGGAAAACTCTCTATTAACTCATATAAAAATGATAGAAATAGAGTTGTGATAACTATAGAAGATAGTGGTTCTGGAATAGATGATGAATCGATTTTTAAAGTGACAGAGCCATTTTTTACAACAAAAAAAATGAAAAGAGATGGTTTAGGATTGACATATGCACTTGGTGTTGTAAAAAAACATAAAGGAAAAATAGATATTAACTCCTCACTTCAAGGAACAGTTGTAAAAATTGAGATTCCAGTGGCTCAAAGAGTTGGTATCTTAAATTTTAAAGAGAGGGCTAGAACTATTTTGGTTGTTGATGATGAGAAGATTATAGCAGATTCTGTTGCAAAAATGTTATCTAAAAAGGGATATAATGTTATAAAGGCCTACTCTGGTACATCTGGAATATCATTATATAAAGAGCATCAATCTGAAATTGATATTATTATATCTGATTATGGTATGGATAGTATTAATGGTGAGGATTTCTCTCAATATGTGAAAAAAGAGGCATATAAAAATGGAGTAGATAAGCCATATTTTATGTTATACACAGGTTGGGGAGTTCAACTTAAAGAGCAGGATCTATCTCCAAAAGGGATTGATGCAATATACTCAAAACCACTCTCTGGTGAACAGTTTCATGAAATAATTCAGAATATAAGAAAATAATTTCTAAGGATAATATTATGAAAAAACTCTTTTTTTTAATGTTTTTTATCTCTTTTATTGTTTTTGCAACACCATCTAATATTATTTACATTCCCTCAACAGATACTTATGGTGTTGGAAATCCCCATTTAGATGTTGATAACTATTTTCAAGTGGGTGAAGAGGGCTCTGTTTTAACTAATTTTGGTTTTGCAATGGGTTTTTTTCCTTTTAAATATCTTAAGTTAGAGGGTGGGGTTGATTATCGTGCAAACGAGTCTGACCCATTGTATTTTCATGGAAAGCTATTGATTCCTCAATCAGATTTACCAGCATTCTCTTTTGGTATTTTTAATATTGGTCTCTCATCAGATACTATGAAACCTGTATACTACTTTTTAATTGGTTACAAACAGAGAAAAGTTGGTAGATTTCAGGTTGGATACTATATTGGAGACAAAGATACTCTGAGAGACAATGATGGAGAGGCAGATAATAAAGGTATTCTTGCAAGTTTTGATAGAGATATCAATGAGTTGTCAAGAAATCTCTCTATTGGTGTAGATTACTTTATGGGTGAAAACATGTTGAGCTCTGTTAATTTTGGATTGGGTTGGAGATTTGCTCAAAATGTTAAACTTAAAATATCATATCACATCATGTTGGCTGAAAATAGTGAGAATCATCTTAGTTTTCAAGTTGATATAGATACATTTTAAGTTTTTTTCAATTTTTTTTTAGTTTTGTTGAATTTTTTTATTGACTTTGATTTTTTTTTTTGCTATATTGCATCTCAAGGACGCCTGGGTGGCGAAACAGGTAGACGCACAGGACTTAAAATCCTGGGCCCTTCGGGGCGTACCGGTTCGATTCCGGTCCTAGGTACCAGAAGCCCTTCTTTGAAGGGCTTTTTTTTTGTTTTTCTGAAAAAAAACAGGAGACGTTATGTTGCTAGATAGTTTTGAGGGTTTTATAAAAGGGGATTTCGATATTTATGATTCCCAAAAAGCTAAACTTCCTTTTTATAATTCAAAACGTTTTCTTGTTTATAAGAAACTAGAAAACCTTGGAGAGATTCTTCATAAAGATTTTTTAAATAGTTTTGATTTTGAGGTATCCAATCCATCATTAACTGTTTGGAATCATAACTCTGTTGAGGAGCAGATTCTATATTTTATTAGAAAAGGCTCTGAACAGAAAAAAATTGAGACTCTTATCTCAAACGAGATATCTCTTCAACAGAAATTTGAAGACTCAAATATATACAACACACACTCTGTTTTGGGTGTTAAAGTTACATTCACTGGACTTCAGGTTGGATTTTTTACACATCCAAACTCAGTTGTTGATTATAAAAATATTTTAGAGAAGCTTTCATATAAAAATCTATTTCAAAACCTTTATAAATTGGTTTCAATTGATAATTTCTACTACAATAATCAATTGATATTAGATTTAGATGAGGACTCTTTTGAAAAACTTTTAAAAGATGATTTAAAAAATAGAAAATATATCTCATTTTATCATCTATATTCAAAAGATAGTGAGTTTTTATTAGAAACATCTCTATATGATAAAATAAAATCTGCTTTTCAATCTGTTTTACCAATATATAACTATCTTGCTTGGTCTTCACTTAATGATCATCTTAAGTTGAAAGAGAGTTTAAAAGAGAGTGTTATTCAAGAGAAGAGGGGAGGAATTGTTCAGGGTGACTCTGTTAAAGTTCTTTCTGGTTTTTTTGAAGGTAAAAAGGGTGATGTATTGAGTGTTTCTAATAGTGGTGTTGCCTCAATCAGTATTGATGGAGTTAGAATAAAAATAAATGCTTCGGAACTTACAAAAATCTGATAACTACTCTAAAAAAACAAAGTCTATTTTATGGTCACTTCTCTCTGCAATAATTGGTTTAACATTTACACTTCTTGCAATTTTTAATAATCCAAATAATATAGAAAAAAAAGAGTCAGACAAAGAGATTGAGCAGAAAACACATACTGCAACAATGAAAATCGATTTAAAAAAACCAACTGAGTAGAGTCAAGAACCCCCACCCTAAATCCCTCCCCAATACTTGGAGAGGGACTTGAAGATATTATGATTTATTATTATAAAAAATAATTAAATAG
>JAFGXH010000144.1 GCA_016936735.1 bacterium | reverse complement strand
CTTTACTAAAGAGAGGGGATTAAGGGGAGAGTTGTGTGTTAAAAATAGTTAATTTATCAAAATTATAAATTCTGCTAAGTAGTTACAAAAATAAAACAATTTTTGGTATGAATTTAAGTTTTTTAGATTACTCGAAAAATCTACCCCAAAAATAAAAGATAAATCGAATATAATTTAATTATTTGGATACAGTTAATCTAAAAAGAGTAAATATCAATTAATATATATCAAATTCAGCGTGGTTTTATGGCTCTATAACTGTTGAAACGCCTCAGGAAAGTTTTGACATGAGCATTTCTACCATAGAAACGCCTCGGGAAAGTTTTGACATGAGCATTTCTATCATAGAAATGCCTTGGGAAAGTTTTGACATGAGCATTTCTACTATAGAAACGCCTAGGGAAAGTTTTGACATGAGCATTTCTACCATAGAAACGCCTCGGGAAAGTTTTGACATGGGCATTTCTACCATAGAAACGCCTCGGGAAAGTTTTGACATGGGCATTTCTACCATAGAAACGCCTAGGGAAAGTTTTGACATTGGCATTTCTACCATAGAAACGCCTAGGGAAAGTTTTGACATGAGCATTTCAATGACGAACATGCCACATTCCACTTTTGACATAGCCATTTCAATGATGAACATGCCACCAGCAATTAAATATTAAATCTATACCACTTATTAAAAAAAAGAGGATATGAGTTTTAAATTAATATAGATTACTACTACAATAGATTGATTTTAAAATTTAATTATTGTAATAATATATGGGTTCGATTGTTTTTATTTTTAATTCTGAGGTGATTATGAGATATATTAGAGTTGCTATTTTCACAATACTAAATATAACACTATATTTCCTTTTTGAAGATTGGTATAAAGTGAGTTGGAACTACTTTTTTGGGGAGCTTGTTTTTATACCATTTTTGCCAAAACCATATATATATTTTCCTATTATTATTTTCCAAACTATTTTTCAAGTAACTCTTTTATTGGAGCTTATATTAAAAAAATTCTGGAGCAGGAAACTATCTTATGGAATGGTTATTCCTATTGCTGTTGCTATAATGTTTGCTAGTGATTCTCCCTATAATCTTTATAAAAAAACTCAATCACCAGCAACTTTTATAAAAGGTATTTCAGAACAGATTCGATATCGTTTAGAGGAGTATAGAGTGAAAAATCTATACTATCCAAAAACAGAGGAGGAGTTTAAAAACATAACAAAAGATGTTTTGAGAAAAACACCTTATAGGGGGAGTGGTAATAGTGTTGATTTAAAATTTATCTATCTTTTTGATCAAAATGAGCCCTATTTAAAAAATGATAGCAATCTTACTGTTCCTGCAATATATATCTCTGTTGGTGGTTCTGGAAGAAAATTCTGGATAACAGCAAGTTATAAAAATGGTTATGATAAGGGGGAGATAAATTTTATTCAGGCTGATAGAGGATATATGATTATTGAGGATGATGTGTTATATCGTAAAAAAATAAGAGAATCTAAAGAGTAGATGGAGAGATGCAATGTTAAAAGAGTTAGAGAATGCTATAAAAAACTCTATTTTTAAAAAAGTTAACTATTATGAATCAATTGATTCAACAAATAGTGCAGCCTTTTTATCAACATTTGATGATAATGAGATTTTTGTTGCAGAGTCTCAAACAGCTGGAAGAGGAAGATTAGATAGAAAATGGTTCTCTCCAAGTGGTGAAAATATCTATTTATCTTTAAAATTGATATTTGAACATACTCCAATCTCTTTTGAAATTATATCTCTTACTGCCATATCTTTAAGAGAGACAATTTTTGAGCTTTTTGATATAATGAGTGAAATAAAATGGCCAAATGATATATTAATTAATGGTAAAAAATGTTCTGGAACTCTTTCAGAACAGCGATTATCAAACCAATCCTCAACTGTTGTTATTGGTGTTGGGATTAATTGTAACTCTAATTTTGGTGATAGTGAACTCTCTGATATTGCAATATCTCTTTCAGAGGTTACTGGAAAAAATATTAATAGATTAGAGTTTTTAAAATATTTTTTAGAAAAATGGAGTGATAATTTTTATATTTTTAATAAATCTGGCTTTTTAAATATTTTTAATAGATGGCTTGAATATAGTAATATAATAGGGCGTCATATTTTTACCACTCAAAATGGGGTAAAGAGATTTTTTGTGGTTGAGGATGTGAAATTGTCCGGAGAGCTTATTGTAATTAATGAAGAAAAAAGTTATGAAACTTTATATGTAGGGGACTGTTTTTATGTTAACTAGATTAATAATTAAAAATTTTGCATTAATAAAACATACAGAGATTGCATTTTATAATGGTTTCCATGTTATAACTGGTGAAACAGGTGCAGGAAAATCAATTATAATTAATGCAGCCAAACTTCTGCTTGGTGGAAGAGCAACTCCTGAAATGATAAGAATGGGAGAGAATGAGGCCTCTGTTGAGGGAGTTTTTGAGATTAAATCAAAATTGGTTATTCCAATTTTGAAAGAGATTGGTATTGATTTTGATGAAGATGATCCAATTCTAATAATAAAAAGAGTTATATCTGTCTCAAGAAAAAATAGAGTATATATAAATGGTTCAATGTTTCAACTTAAACAGCTCTCTGATGTTAGTACTCATCTTTTAAATATATCAAGCCAACATGAATATCAGTATCTTTTAGACCCAGAGACACATATTGCTGCTCTTGATGAATATGTTGGTGATGACTCTATTTTAAATAATTATCAAACGATCTATTTTAAATTTATTAAAAATAGAGATTTAATAAGAAAACTCAAGGCTCAAAAAGAGGAGTTAGAGGAGAAAAAAGAGTTTTATGCTTTTATGAAAAGGGAGATTGATGCTGTTAATCCCAAGCGGGGAGAGCTTGAAAAAATTGAGGCTGAACTAAATGTTCTTGAACATGCAGATGAGTTAAAAGTTGTTTTTAAAGAGGTTATAAAAGAGCTCTATAACTCTGGTAACTCTGTTTATGCTCAACTTAATCACTCAATTCAAAAATTAACACAACATAAAGAGTATCTTAAAAATGGTGAAAATGAGATAGATGCTTTGCAAGAGGCATACTATATAATAGAGAATGTTACCTCTGATTTGAGAAGTGAAGCAGAGGCTATAGATGAGATAGATTTTGATAAACTTGATGAACTTAGATATCGTCATCATGAATTAATGAAGTTATATAAAAAGTATGGTGGAAATGAGAGTCGTTTTTTTGAACGATTTGACTCTATTGTAGAGAGTTTGGATACAATTGATAAAATTGATGAAGAGCTTGTTGGATTAGAAAAATCTGTTGAGAAAGAGGAGTTACAACTGATTGAAGAGGGGATAAAACTTAATAAAATTAGAGTTCAAAAGGCTTTAGAGTTAAATGAATTAATTACATCAAATTTAAGAAAAATGGCAATGCCTCATTCATCTTTTTTAATTCAAATTGAACATAAAGCTGAAAAATCCTCAATTACAGAGTTTGGTTTAGATGTTGTAGAGTTTTTAATAAAAACTCATGAAGAGGGGGTTTTTAGACCTATTAAAAATATTGCATCTGGTGGAGAATTAAGTAGAATATTGCTTGCAATAAAAGAGACATTATCAAGTAAAGATGAGATGAAAACATATATTTTTGATGAGGTTGATCAGGGAATTGGGGGAGAGACTGCACATTATATTGGAGAATTATTGACCAAAGTATCAAAAAGGGCTCAAATTTTTGTTATAACACATTTAGTTCAGGTTGCATCAAGAGCTAATCATCATTATTGTGTTTCAAAAGCATATAATGGGTCAGAAACAATATCAACAATAACATATTTGTCAAAACAGGATAGAGAAAAAGAGCTTGCAAGAATGATAGGGGATCCAACACAGGATGCCTCAATACAGTTTGTAAGAAAACTTCTACAGGAGGTAAATAATGGGTAGAGTTATTATTATATTATCACTTTTCATAACATTAACTATATTTGCAAATAATCAAAAAATGCCAGGGAGCTATATTGCTCCTGTAAAAGATGACTTAAAAATAGTTGAACAGATTGGTATTCGAGTTGACCCAAAACCAGGAGCTTATGAAACATATTTTATTGATAATGAGTCACTTGGACCAACAACAATGACTTTTATGGTTATTCTTGATTCAGAGGGAAAAAAATGGCTTGAGTTAGATATTGATTCAGAGAGAACAGGAAAATATCAACTAAAAATTCTTCATAAAGAGAGATTTATGGGGGACGATTTTGAAAGATTACAGTTAAAATTTCAGCACTATCAGGCATTTGAACTACCTATTAATGATACAAATAAAGATTTGATGAAAGAGCAGGCTTTGATAAAAAATGTAAAATCAAAATTAAAAGAGGAGTTTGTTAAAAAAGATATGGTAAAAATAAAAGATAAAGAGTTTGAAATATCTCAATTTAGAGTTACTACAAATAGTGGTGTTATTGAGTATTCTCTTTTAAAAGAGGAGGATAGTGCTATATTTGGAATTACACTACTCAAAACAAAAGACTCAAAGCTTATACTAAAAGAGTTTGGATTTAATGCTGTCTCTAATTTTCCCTCAAAAGTACCTGTTTTAGGAATTATAGGAAATTTAGGTAAAATGAGTGATGAGTTTATTAAACAGGAGAAGGAGCGAGAGAAGGCAGAAGAGGAGGAGAGAGCTTTAGAGTCTTCAACAGATGATGATACTATTGATAAATTAAATCAAATGATGAAAGATAAAGAGAAATAGATTACAAATTATAAAGTTCAGACTCTTTTTTTGCAATTATATTTTTAAAATACATTCTGATAGAGCTTTTTGTTGCAAAATCATAGGCAGATTTACCATCAGGAGTTGCCTCTAAAATATCAACATCATTTTCAACTAAAAACATTATTGTTTCCATATGTCCCTCTCTAGAGGCATACATTAATGGAGTTATTCCCATTTTATTTTTAGCCTGAAGATTTGCACCATGAGAAAAAAGATAACGAACAACCAAAATATGTCCCTCTTTTGCAGCAAGCATAAGAGGAGTTCTTCCATATTCATCTTTAGAATCAACATCAATACCAAGAAATAGAGCATGTGCAACAATACTTAAATGTCCATTATGAGAGCCATAATGTAATGCATTCATATTATGATAATCTTTTGTATGAATATCACAACCATTATCAGCTAGAAGAAAAAAAATATCTTTTAATCCCTCAGCTGCCGCAATCATGAATGGAGAGTTTTTGTGAAAATTAGCTCTATTAATATCGGAACCTTTATCTAATAAAAGTTTTAATAATGTAGGATTTTTACTTTTTATAGAGAGTATAAGAGCTGTATTCCCATAAATATCAATATGTGATAAATCGGCTCCCTTTTCAATAAGAGTTTGTACAATCTCAATATGTCCATTTTGAGTAGCCCACATTAATGGAGTAAGTCTTCTACTTCCCTCTGAGTCAAATGGGATATTCTCTTCAATAAAATATAATATAACCTCCTTATGCCCCTCTGATGCAGCATAATGAATTGGTAATTCGCCATAATCATCAAAAGATTGAAATGTTGCTCCAGACTCTTTTAATAGATTTAATACATCAATTGAACCAATAAATGCAGCCCAATGAGATGGACTCATTCCATAATGATCTACAATATTTATATTTGCTCCATTTTTAATTAAGAAAATAGCACAATCAATATAGTTATCTTTTATCGCTTGTATTAGAGGTGTTTGACCTTGATAATTTGGAGAATCTACTGATATCCCCATTTTAATAAATAGTTCACACAATCTCATGTTTTTATGTTTTATACTCCAATGAAGAGCTGTTCTTCCATTTTTATCTCTAATATTTAAATCTGCTTTATATTCAATAAGTAGTTTTATAATTTCAACATTATTATTTGATATTGCCCAGAATAGTGGAGATATTCCTTTATTGTCTGAATGATTTGTATTTGCTCCAAATGAAAGTAATATTTTAGTTATATCAAAATCATTTTCTCTTATAGAATAGGATAGAGGAGTTAATCCATTGATATTTTCTGATTCAATATTTGCTCCATTTTCTAAAAGATATTTTGTTGTTTCTCTATGTCCTTTTCGAATTGCATGAATAAGTGCACAGCGTCCCTTTTTATCTTTTATTGTTAGTTTAACTCCAGCTGCCACAAGAATCATTACACCCTCAAGAAATCCTTTTCTTGAAGCATAGATAAGTGGTGTCCAACCCTCTGTATCACCTGCATCAAAATCAATCTCATTTTTAGCATAGGTTATAAATGTTTTCATAACTTCAGAGTTTGAGTTTATAACACTAAACATGAATGCTGTTATACCCATTGAACTCTGTTTCTTTACTTTTGCTTTTGCCTTTATTAAAAGTTTTACGACATTATAGTGTCCCTCTCTTGAGGCATACATCAGAGGTGTCATTCCATATTGATTTGGTCTATCAATATCAACCCCTTTTTTTATAAGATACTCTACAAGCTCAACATGTCCATTTCTTGCAGCAAAACTTATTGCATTTCTGCCATCTTGGTCATAAGCATGGATATTTCCATTTTTTTTAATAGTAAAAAACTTAATACCTTTGATATCACCTTGAGCAGCAGCCTTTAATAGTAGTCTATTAGAATTCTCTTTTTCCATAAAAACCAAAAACGTTTAGTTAATAATATAATATAAAAAGAAAAAATACTATATTTTTAATCAATTTTATAAAAATTGAGCTATTATTTTACATTTAACATATATTTTTTAAATTTTTGTATAATAAATGGTTATTATATTATTAAAAAAAACTAATTCTTCTTATTATATCTCTATTATTCATAAAAAAATGATTTTTATTGT
>JAFGXH010000017.1 GCA_016936735.1 bacterium | reverse complement strand
TAAAGCATCTTTTTCTCCCATAAATGGAAAACCATCTATATCATTAAAATATGCTTTTGCAGGATCTGGAGAACCAGGACGTTGTTGTTGTTGTGGAGCCTGTCTTTCTGGTGTTGGAGCTTTTGTTAGACCATTTTTAACAATCTCATTATAAAGTTGATCTTTTGCTACTCCACTTGATTTAAGTGTTTGTTCTGCAAATGCAAGCTCTTCATCAATGATTTTTTTGAAATTATCATAAGGTTGAGCACCACTTAAAAATTTTCCATTAATAAAGAATGCTGGTGTTCCACGTGCTCCAAGACGATTAGATTCACTCTGTTCTTGAAGAACAAATCTTCTATAGGTACCTTTTTCTATAGCCTCTTTATATTGAGCCATATCTACACCAAGAGATTTTGCTGTTTCAGCAAGAAACTCTGGTGTAAGATTTTTTGAGTTTTTATAGAATGTATCATGAGCTTTCCAGAAAGCCTCATTTCCTTTCAATTTGAATATTGTATATCCAGCCTCCGCTGCAGGAAGAGCATTTTTGTGAAAACCAAGTGGATTGTTTTTCCATACAAGTTTGATTTTTCCTTTATACTCATCAAGAAGTTTTGCTAAAGTTGGTTCAACTCTAGAGCAGAATGGGCATTCGAAATCTGAATACTCAACAATTGTAATTAAAGCATCTTTTTCACCAAGAAAAGGAACTTGATCGTTTACAGGAACATTATAGCGTGCATTTGCACCTAATCCAGCAACACGTTTTAAATCTTTTGCTTTAACTTGATTTGCAAGTTTTGGATTGATATTTTTGTTTGTTAACTCTTGAGCTCTTTTTCTTGCATTTGCATCTTTTTTTGTTTGATACTGATTATTATTAACCTCACCCTCTTTTGGCTTCTCAACACAAGCTGTCAAAAATGAGAGTGCTATGATGGTCATAAGAAAAAAAACTGGCCTGAAAAGTTTTCCCATCTGTAATACTCCTAAAAACAATTAAACAAAGTGGTGTGATATTATCAAAAAATCACAATCTAATCAAGACAACAAATTAAATTTATAGTTATTTCTTTTAAATTTAATAATTTTTCAAAATATACCCTATTTTTTCCAAAATATTTAATTTTTTGTAATTAATTTTTATTTTAAAAATAAAATTGATATTTTGATATTAATTTTTTTGTTAACTATTAATTGATTCTGTTTTTTTCATTATTTTTGAGGGTAGATTTTTCGAGTAGAAATAAACTCTTAAATTCATACCTAGTATTTTTTATAACTTTTCTTAAGTTATGCAAGATATCTATTATGGATTAGAAAAGTTTTATTGCAGTTTTTAGAGTTTTACCTTTCAATTAATGATATCCCTTCCATTTCAATAGGTTTCTCTATTCCCATTATATCAAGAATTGTTGGTGCAACATCTTTAAGTGCTCCACCAGTTTTTAAAGATTTTAATCCATCAACAAACATTACCCAAAAAGGAACTGGTCCTGTTGTATGTTGTGTATGAGGTGCATTAGCCTCTTC
The DNA here is from genome assembly GCA_016936735.1 of bacterium. Classification (GTDB taxonomy): domain Bacteria; phylum UBP6; class JAFGXH01; order JAFGXH01; family JAFGXH01; genus JAFGXH01. The sequence continues at coordinate 5,609 of JAFGXH010000017.1, read as the reverse complement.
ATCCCACATCATTTCACTATTTCCATGATCTGCACACATAACAACACTATAACCATGTTTTTCTGCTTCAGGAATAAGAATTGAAAGAGATTTATCAACAGCCTCAATTGCTTTAATTGCAGCCTCATAAATACCGGTATGACCAACCATATCACCATTGGCATAGTTTAGTACAATAAGATTATGTTTTTCTGTTTGAATCTCTTTTACTAAGGCATCAGTAACTTCAAAAGCAGACATTTGAGGTTTTAAATCATATGTTTTAACCTCTTTTGGAGATGGAATTAATATTCTCTCCTCCCCTTCAAATTTACTTTCAACACCACCATTAAAAAAGAATGTAACATGTGCATATTTCTCTGTTTCAGCTATTCTAAGTTGTTTTAAACCATTTGAAGATATAATCTCTCCAAGAGTTTTAGTTAAATCAACAGGAGGAAATGCAATTTGTGTTGGTAGATTTTTTTCATACTCAGTCATTGAAACAAATCCAGATAACTCTATTTTTTCACCACGATCAAAATCTGAAAAGTTCTCATCTAAAAATACATGAGATATCTCTCTTGCTCTATCTGATCTGAAATTATAGAAGAATATAGCATCACCATTTGTGATAGGTTTAAAGTTTTTTGTAGTGAATGGGGTTACAAACTCATCTGTTTCACCAGCATTATAACGACAATCTAAACCTTCACTCCAATTTATAAAACTATCACACTCTCCTTTGGTTAAAGCAAGATAGGCTTTTGAAACTCTATCCCATCTTTTATCTCTATCCATTGCATAAAAACGGCCAGAAATAACTCCATAAGAGAAATCTAAACACTCAAAATTCTCTAAAAATCTATCAAAATCTTTAAAATAGGTTGGAGCAGATTGTGGAGGAGTATCTCTACCATCAAGAAAAGCATGAACTTTTAAAGATTTAACACCATTTTTACATGCTGTCTCAACAATAGCTTTTAAATGTTCATTATCAGAGTGAACTCCACCATCAGAAAATAGTCCCATCACATGAAGAGTTTTTCCATTCTCTGCAACTTTTTTACAAACATCAAGAATCACACTATTTTTCTGAAACTCTCCATCTTTGATAGATTTTGATATTCTTGTGTAATCTTGATAAACAACTCTTCCAGCCCCAATATTTGTGTGTCCAACCTCACTATTTCCCATTTGTCCATCAGGTAAACCAACATCTAAACCAGATGTTTTAATTGTTGTTTTAGGAACAGAGCTATTTAATTTATCAATAAAAGGTTTATTTGCATTTGCAATTGCATTAAATTTTGATGCCTCTCCCTCTCCAAAGCCATCTAATATAATTAATAAAACTTTTTTGTTCATAAAATCCTCAAAAATAATACTCAAAAGATATAGCATGCTGAAAATTTTTTGTAAAGCTATTTCACTCTGTTTTATATATTTCTTAATTTTTGATTATAAAGAGTTTCTATCAACTATATATATTCTTCATATTATCTTTTTTTTAGGGTAGATTTTTCTTAAAAACCTATAACACTTAAATTCATACCTGATAGGAGTTTTTAGGTTTTAAAAATATAAAGATAAAAAAAGTAATGTAGATTTATTGAAATATCTTTATAAAATCTATATTATTAAGTTTTTGGAGTTATATTTATGAGTTACACAATTGTTGTAAAACCAAAAATAAAAGAGCAAAATTTAGATAGCATAAAATCTATAATAGAGGAGAAAAATATATTAGAGAATCTAAAAATAGCTATTCATCCAGATATTCCATCTATAGAGATTGATATTGTTTCTGATGGAAATACAAATGAGAAAAAAAAAGAGTTTTTTAAAACCCTTTTTTTAACACTTGATAGTGCCAGTTTTACAATTTTTGATCCTCAACTTAATAGATTTATAAAAAAGGGGGATGATGATGAGATTATTAAAAAAATGGAGTATTTTCATGAATCATATATTCCTACAACTAAAATCCCAGATAACTATGTTCAAAAATTTCTTATAAGATTTTTTTTAATTGTAATTGGAATAATAATATTATACAATGTTTCACGTGGCTGTAATAGTTATTTGGTGGATGATGTACTGCCCAGAATGTAAAGATACAACACTGAAAAAAATAGATAAACATGGATTCTCACTGTTTTTATGTCCAACCTGTGAAGGAATTGCTATTCTAAAAGAGGATTTAAAAAAACTTCTTCATAAAGTAGAGAGAGTAAATGTTTCAACATCATCAAAAAAAGAGGGAGGAATAGATTTCTTCCAATACACTAAACAACCAATGCCATTTCTTTTGTGTCCAAAATGTAGCTATAATCTTTACAAAATAAAAGAGAGTTATTTAGAGTTAGATTATTGTTTAAATTGTGGTACTTTTTGGTTTGAAAGAGGCGAATTAAAACTCTTTGTTGAGAAAGTTAAATGGGGTAATAGTGTTGTATTAGAGACACTCCATACTGCAGATGATGCAATACTTCATCTTATATTCTCTATTTTTAAAAAAGAGATATAGATATTTATTTAAAACAGAAAATATTTTATTAATAATTTTATAGGTGTTATGAAACATATCTTTTTTATACTTTATCAAAGACATAAAAAGGCCTATACAAGAAAATGGTTCTTTTTAAATCTTATATTAGCATTTGCTTTTTGGGAATTAAGTATTAGATTTATGTTTACTTCAGGTCACTATGCAGAATCTGTTCCATACACCCCTTCTGTTCATGATTTAATATTAGATGCTCTTCCTACTATTGATATGAACTGGATTTCAACTTATGGTATTGAGTGGGCAATAAAGTTTACATATATTTATGCTCTTTTTGCTCTTCCATCATATCTTCCTTTCGTTTTAAAAACATTTGCAATGTTTAAAGTGTTTAGAGGATTTTTTATCTCTATACTTCATTTAGGACCACCTTTTGGCATGATTCCAGATGGTTTTGATAATGTTTTTGCATCAAACTATTTAACAAAAGATCTATTCTTCTCTGGTCACACAGGATATATATTTTTATCTGCATTTATTTTTTGGAATAATAAACCAATGAGATATGGGTTTATTGCTTTTGCTGTGTTTATTGGTGGTACAACTATTTTTATGCATGACCACTATACAATTGACTTTTTAGCTGCATTTCCAATAACATTCACAGTTTATATGATTTCAAAAACAATTTTTAAATCAGATTGGCTTATCCATCGAGATCCAGAGTATATGCCACCAAAATTTTTATCATTAACTCCAACAAAAGGTAATAAACCTTTTGAAAAAAATGTGATTTAATCCATTTTTTTCAATAGATATCTTGCATAACTTAAAAAAGTTATAAAAAGAACTTTTTTTTATGTTTTTTTAAAAGAACTGAAGAAAAAAATAGTTTTATTATTTTTTATAGTATAAAATGGGAAAATAAAAAATAGTTTTTTATAAGGAAAAATATGGAGACACTTTTTATATTTTTAACTCTTGAAGCAAGTGCAGTATATCTCTCTTTTTGGGAGTTAGATGCCACTATATCAATGAAAGTTATTGCACTACTTTTTGGAGTTTTTTTAGCAGCACCAATGTTTACGCTTCATATTAATGATCTTCTAATAAGACTCTATTTACATTTAAAAAAATGGAAATCTGCTGCCAGATTATATTATGTAAAACTTAGAATTATGCCTGGAATGAGATCTGAAAATGGCATACGATTAAACATGATTCCTATTTTTTTTAAAATAGGTGATATTGAGAGAGCAGAGGAGTTTATATCGAAAATAGATTTTCTTCTTTTTAGAAAAACTATTTTAAAAGCCTACTACTATATGCTTTTTGGATATCTTTTATATAAAAAGGGGATCTATGATCAGGCTCAACTAAAATTAGATGCAGCAATGCAGTATCCTGAATCAGCAGAGTGGGCAGACCCAAAACTTTTTCAATCTGCAATATTTTTAAAAACAGATCCTGAAAAAGGGAAAAAAATGTTTGATGAGCTTCCAACAGAACCAGAAACATATGTTGAACCATTTGATGATTTATATATTGAGTTATCAAAAGGATTAAAATGAAAAAATTTGACCCACTTTTATATTCATACAGATTACTCTCTTTAAAATCCTATTCAGAAAAACAACTTTTTGATAAATTAAAAGGAAAAGGCTGTTCTATTGAGGAGATAAATAGTATTATTGATAGATTAAAAGAGTTAAAATATCTTAATGATGATGATTATCTTATTGAGTTTATTAAATCTGAAATTAGGAAAAAAGAGGGACCAAAATTAATAAAACAGAAGCTTCAGCAGAGGGGAGTCTCTGTAGATATTTTAGATGAGAAACTTGATGAATTATACTCTCAAGAGAGTCAAGTAGAGGCTATTAAATATTGGATATCTAAAAAATTGGATAAAATAGCTAAAAAATCGGTTGATTCAGATAATGAAGAGGATTTATTAGATGAAATTGAGGCAAATAGATCAACTAACTCTATTATTAATAAGGTGGTTTCATTTTGCTTAAGAAAAGGATTTAGCTATAGTGATGTTTCAATTGCTCTTTCTGAATATAAAGATACCACTTTAGACCTATCTAAAACTACATGAAATAAAATTTAATTATTAGAGCTATAAGATAACTAAAAAATTTATAGTAAAAGATTTTTATTTGAATAGATTTATTTGATTTTTTTTATTTTATTTGTTAAAAGTTGTTATTATTTTTTATGGGTTAATATGATTTTAACTTTTCTTATTGCATCTCTATTTGGATTTTTTTTAATATTAGTAACCCTTCTTTGGGGCTCATTTTTTGCAATTTTTGGAGTTATAAAAATATTTCTCCCTTTCAAAATTGTTTACAAAAAAATGGGAAAACCTCTTCATCTTTTTGCAGATTTATGGAGTTGGAATATTATTAAAGTTGTAGATCTATTCTCTGGAATAAAATGGGAGATTAAAAATAATGCAAAACTTGATAGAGACTCTTGGTTTTTAATAATGGCAAATCATCAATCTTGGAACGATATTTTAGTTTTAATGAAGGTTTTTCATTTTAAAATTCCATACTATCGTTTTTTTATAAAAAGAGAGCTATTATATTTTCCAATAATGGGTTTTTTTTGGTGGGTTTTAGACTATCCAACAATGAGAAGATACTCAAAAGAGAGACTCTCTAAAAATCCAGAGCTTGCAACAAAAGATAAAGCTGAAACAATAAAACAGGCAAAAAGATATCTATCATATCCTGTTTCAATTGTTAATTTTCTTGAGGGAAGTAGATTCACTCTTGCAAAAAAAGATAGACAAAAATCACCATTTAATAATCTATTAAAACCAAAAGCTGGTGGAATCTCTTTGATGCTTTCTCTTATGCAGGAGAGAATTAAAAAAGTATTAAATGTTACAATTGTTTATCAAGAGAAAGAGAGAGGTTTTGTTGACCTTTTAACAAGAAAATTTAAAAAAATCATTGTTCAGATAGATGAGATTACTCCTGATTCATCTTGGTTTGGAGATTATGAAAATAGCTCTGAATTTCGTGAATCATTTCAAAATAAAATCAATATTTTATGGAAAGAGAAAGATATTTTAATTGATGAACTTTCAGTAAATCCTATAAAT
>JAFGXH010000143.1 GCA_016936735.1 bacterium | reverse complement strand
TAAAATAAAATTATTTATTAAAAATTTGACATTTATCTTATATTGTGATAGTTTGTAATTAGATGTAGGATAAATATCTACATTGTTTCACATTTGTTCTCATTGTAGTTGGAGGTGATAAATGGAGTTAATTAAAGTAAAACAGGATAAAATGGTAGATCAAAAAAGAACATTTAATTTAATTGAAACACTTCCTGATGATTTTTTAACACTATCTGATTTTGAGATACAAGAGGAGGTTATTTTAGAATTAGATTTTTAAATCTATAGACCACTTCATTAAAAAGTAGTAAAAAAATATTGTTTAATAGATTCTAGAAAATTATTATTAATTAATTTTAGATTTTTGAAGCATACTCATAGCCTTTTCTTAAAGCAGTCTCATTTAATGGAATAAGATTGTGTCTTCTAGCTGGAAGTGTTTTTCTTAGGGCCTCTAAAACAGAATCAATCGTAATACTCTCTGTTTTTTGTATAAATGCACCAAGAAGAACCATTCCCATTACAAGAGTACTACCCAACTCAACAGCAATATCATAAGCAGGAATAGGAATAGATTTTACATCACCCCTTTTAGGACCATCTGTAATTGTTGTTGATTCCCATATTATTAATCCTCCAGATTTAATTTTAGGCTCATATTTATCCATTGATGGTAAATTTAAAATAACACCAACATCATATTTTGCTAATATTGGAGAACTAATCATTTTATCACTTACAGAAACAGTACAACCACAAGTACCACCCCTCATTTCTGGTCCATAAGTTGGCATCCAGCAGGTCTCTTTTCCCTCTAACATTGCAGAGTATGCAACATTTTTAGCAATAGTTAAAACCCCTTGACCACCAAAACCAGCAAAAATAACCTCTTGAAGCATTATTAACCTCCATAATACCAATAATTTTTAATTAATTGTTATCAACATCTTTTATAACTCCAAGAGGATACATTGGAATCATATTTTTCTCCCACCAAATATAGGAGTTAACAGGGGTCATTTTCCAACCAGATGGACAATTTCCAACCAATTCAACTAAAGAGGTACCTTTTTTATCCAAAGCATTATTAAATGCTTTTTCAATAGCAGCCTTTGTTTTCTTAACATTTTGTGGAGTATTAACAGCAACACGTGTTACAAAACAGGTTCCTGGTAACTGTGCAACTAGTTCAGATATTTTTATTGGGTGACCAGCAAGTTTAACATCTCTTCCATGAGGAGAGGAGGATGTTATTTGCCCCTCCAGTGTTGTTGGAGCCATTTGTCCACCAGTCATTCCATAAATAGCATTATTTACAAAAAATATAACAATATTCTCACCTCTATTACATGCATGAATTGTTTCAGCAGTTCCAATAGCAGCTAAATCACCATCACCCTGAATTGTAAAAACAAGTTTATCAGGAAATACTCTTGAAATCCCTGTTGCTACTGCAGCAGCTCTTCCGTGTGCTGCCTGCTGCATATCAATATCCATATAATCATAAGCAAATACAGAACAACCAACAGGACTAACACCAATTGTATTTTCTGTTAATCCTTTCTCCCCAATAACCTCCATTATTAGTTTCTCAAGTGTACTATGAGCACATCCTGGACAATAATGCATCTGTTTCTCTTTCAATCCCTTTGGTTTTTCCCAAATCACCTCATATTGTACACCATCTCTCTCTATAACTTTTGACATTATATCTCCTTTTATCAAAGCATTGATTCAATCTCTTTTAAAATATCCTCTGGAGCTGGTATCATTCCCCCCATTCTTCCATAGTGTTTTGATTTTACAGATCCATCAAGTGATAGTTTAACATCCTCAATCATCTGTCCTGCACTCATCTCTAAAGAGATAAAACCTTTTGCTTGAGTAGCATATTTTTGAATCACTTTTGTTGGAAAAGGCCATAGTATTTTAGGTCTAATTAATCCAGCTCTTACACCTTTTTCTCTTGATAAATCAACCGCTTTTTTTGCTAAACGAGAGGATATTCCATAAGCTACAATAAAAACCTCTGCATCATCTGCATGATAAAGTTCACAATCCTCAACCTCTTCTGTTATTTGCTCATATTTTTTTTGAAGTTTTATATTAACCTGTTCCATAACCTCTGACTCAATAAAAAGAGATGTGATAACATTTGCATCTCTTTTTTCAGGTTTTCCAACTGTTGCCCAATTTTGCTCAATATTTTTTTTAGGATACTCTTTAAATTCAACCTTCTCCATCATTTGACCAAGAGCACCATCAGCAAGAATTAAAACAGGAATTCTATATTTTTCAGCAAGTTCAAAACCAATTGATGGCATATCAGCCATCTCCTGAACAGAGTTGGGAGCAAGAACTATCATATGATAGTCACCATGTCCTCCACCTTTCACTGCTTGAAAATAGTCACCTTGAGATGGTTGAATTGTTCCCAATCCAGGTCCACCACGTTGAACATTAACTAATACACAAGGAAGCTCTGCACAAGCAATATATGATACCCCTTCCATCATTAGAGAGAAACCTGGAGATGATGTAGATGTCATAACTCTTTTTCCACAACCAGCTGCTCCATATACCATATTAATAGAGGCAACCTCACTCTCTGCTTGAACAAAAGCAATCCCTTTTTTAGGAAGCTCTCTTGAAAAATACTCTAATATCTCACTTTGAGGTGTTATCGGATATCCAAAATAGGCATCCAAACCTGCCCTTATAGAGGCCTCTGCTAATGCCTCATTACCCTTCATTAAATGAATCTCACCCACAATACCTCCTATTTTAACTATTTTTTTAAACGATATACTGTAATAACACTATCAGGACACATAAGAGCACAATTACCACATCCAATGCAACTATTTTGAGTCTGCTCCATAAAATGATATCCCTTTTTATTTGTCTGTTTTGACATAGATAAACAGGCTATTTTAGGAGGGCAAGCTCCAATACAGAGTTCACACCCCTTACAACGCTCAATATCTACCTCAATAAATCCCTTAAGCATACAACCTCCCTTTTTATATCAACAAACTGTATTGTAAGCTTTTAACATCTAAAAATCAAATGATTTTTAGCTATTAAATTTAAAATTATTGTGATTTTTTTTTAACTTTTTATATTTTTATCATATTTTTAAAATATATTTTATGCTAATGTATGTTTTAATGGGTTTTAATTTTTTATTAAAAGTTAAAATAGGATATTTATAGAGTTTTTTATGATTGGAACTGAAATAGGGAAATATAAAATATTATCAGAGGCAGGTTTTGGTGGAATGGCAAGGGTTTTTCTTGCAGAGGATACTCAACTAAAAAGAAAAGTTGCATTAAAACTTCTTCATGAACATCTTGTATCAAATCAGGAGCATATTCAACGATTTGAACGGGAAGCATTGACACTTGCAAAATTAAAACACCCTAATATTGTTCAAGTACATGAGTATCAATCTGAAAATAATAGACATTTTATTGTAAATGAGTTTGTTGATGGTGTATCTTTAAAAGAGTTTCTACTAAAACAGCCTCAAAAATATCCATTAATTAGTTTAATGATAATGACTCAAATTTTAGGTGCAATATCACATGCTCATGAAAATGGAGTTATTCATAGAGATATAAAACCTGAAAATATTATGATATCAAAAGAGGGAGAGATTAAAGTTATGGATTTTGGAATCTCTCATCTTATAACAGAGTCAACATTAACAATGACAGGCTCTATTTTAGGTTCACCAGCCTATATGTCTCCAGAACAGGCTCAAGGATTAAATGTTGATTTCTCATCAGATGTATTCTCTCTTGGAACACTTTTTTATCTTTTACTTACAAATAGACCACCATTTGGAGGAAATAATCCAAGTATTATTATAAAAAATGTTATTGATGTAAATTATGAGAATCCAATGAGATTTAATCCTCTTATTGATAAAGAGATTGTAAGGGTTTTAGAGAGTTCTCTTAATAAAAAAAGAGATTTAAGATTCAAAAATGCCTCTACTTTTTTTGAAGCAACAGAGGCTATTTTAAAAAAAGAGGGAATATTATCATTCTCTAATGAACTAAAAGATTATTTTAAAAATCCACAAGAGTATGAGAAAAAATTTCATCAGCGACTATCAACAAGATATACTCTGTTAGCAAAACAGTGTTATAAAAGAAGAGAGCTTTTAAAATCACTAAACTACACAACAAAAGCACTAGAGCTTAGCCCTAAAAATAAAGATTTACAGATAATTGCAAGAAAACTAAAACTTATTCAAACAACAAATCATTTTTGGAGTTTTTTTCTATTTCTTTTATTTTTTGTGATATTTTTTACATACTCTTTTATAAAAGCGATAAAAATTGATGAGTATGGCTCTATTTTAAGTTTAGGAAAGGCATCTCAAATATCAATGCTAATGAAAAATTCTCTTAACTTTATATCTAGTGAGATAAAAAAGGGGGGTGAAGTTACTTTACTTTATGATACAACACCTATTTTTGAAAATTCAGATTTTGATACAAAAATCGATAATAGTATAGAAAAAATTAAAGATGATAGTTTAAAATCAAAAAAGATTGATAAAAATAGTGTTTTAAAAATTGATAATAAGAGACAAAATAGTAATAAAATAGATGAAAATAACACAACTACAAAAAATGAAGAGAGTATAGATAAAAATATTATTGAGGAAAATAGGATTATTGATGAAAATATTAAGAAAAAAGATTTTGTAGCAATAAAAGAGGTCAAAAATGGAGAATTTTTATTTTGTTTTAGACCCTATGCAGATGTTTATATAAATAATGAGTTACAAACAGCAGATTGTATTGCATCTCCAATTAAACTACCATATGGAAAACATACTATTGCAGCAATATATCCATTTGCCAACAGATACAGTAAAAACTTTACAATTGGAGACTCAAATCCTAAATTAGAGATAAGACATAACTTTTCTATCTATAATACAATATATTTTGAGGTTAAAACTGGAGAAAATATTGATATATCTTTAAAAACTGAGGATAAAGAGAGTGTTATTGCACTAAATAAAAATAAAAAGAAGGTTGAGTTAGTTCAGATAAAATCTAATAAAAATAGTTTCTATTTTATTCAACCAGGAATATATACAATTGAGGCAAATGATGGTGATTTGTATATTGAAAAAAATATTGATTTAAGGAAAAAGGGTAGTTATAGAATTATTATTGATTTAACTGAAAATCGAGAGGTTAGAGTTATAAATTTTTAATTTTATATAAATAT
>JAFGXH010000142.1 GCA_016936735.1 bacterium | reverse complement strand
TAGTAACTATTCAGCGGAATTTAAATTTTAGATAAAAAACTATTTTTTTCTTTTCCCCTCACCCCCTAACCCCCTCTCCACTACATGGAGATGGGGAATTTTTTTCTTTTTCTTCTTTTTAGTAAATAAAATCAGGATTTTACTTACTTTTTAAGTCCCTCTCCAAGTATTGGGGGTTCTTTTAAAATTAAAAAAAAGTAACTAAAACCGGTTTCCGCTGAATAGTTACTAAAATTATTTTAATATTTTTTCATTTTTGCATAAGTATCAATTAATGATTTAATTTTTGAAAAAACATATGGTTTTTTCATAACCATATCAAAAGATATTGTATTATTATTTTGATTTATATCTAACCCAATATATGGTATTAAATCATCATGTTTTCTAAATTCAGAAAGATAATAAAATGGATTGAACTCTCTATTCTCTCCACCTAATATTACCAAATCAAATTTTTCATTTAAAAACATTGCAATTAAATTTTCCTCTTTTTGAACAGTTCTAATAATCAATTCATTATTTTTATATTCAGGAAAACTGTTCATCTTAATAAAAAATGATGATATTGTTTCTGAAATATAACTATTTGTATGAAAAAAAAGAACTTTAAATATATTATGCTCTTTATTTTCATCAAAATTATTTTTTAAAAGAAAGTGTATTAATTTTTCAAATTTTTTTCTATGGTAATCATTATTAAAAATAAATTGAACTCCTACTCCTCTTTGAGTAACTCCATCAAAAGAGTCTTCTGATGTCCAAACAACCTCAGCATCAATTGGTATTGGATCTACTATTTTGGGAAAAGAGAGATATATTCTTATAATATCCCCTATTTTAAACTGTTGTTCTGTGATTATAAATGTTCCACCTTTTGATATATTTACAGTATAATCGGTATAAAAATGATTAAAGGAGTCATATGATACAGAAAAAACAGCATCAACTCTATCATTAATCCTTCGTTCTATTCCCATAAGACCTCTTAAGTAAAATATAAGAATATACTAATATTACGGATTTTTATCAATAAAATTAAGTAGTTTATAAAAATTAAAATAGATTTTAAAATTGCTTTTATCTATTTTTTAGTTAGCAAATCTCTATTTTTCATTAAAAATAGAGTTGCTTGAATATATGGATAATTTCCACTACATTGACAAATATGAGCAGAGAATCTATCTCTTATCTCCTCCTCTGTAAATTTTTTTTGAGAGAATATAATTGCCTTTGCAGATACAATAAATCCAGAGACACAAAATCCACATTGAGCCCCTCCAAAACTTTCAAACTGTTTTAGAATTTCAGGATAATCATTATCTATTTTTTCAGATGTTTCAATAACAACTCCCTCTAAATCTATTGCTCTAATTTGACAAGAGTTAACAGGTTCACCATCTATTAAAACAGAGCAAACTCCACAATTACCATTTCCACAACCTATTTTTGATTCAAAAAGAGATAATTTGGTTGATAATATCTCTAAAAGAGTTGTATGTGGATGAATCTCAAGTGTTATTGCTCTATTGTTTACTATAAAGTTTACTTTGATCATTTTCATACTCCCTTTTAATTTGATATAAAGCCTTTTTTAAAAGATAAAGAAAATCTCTTTTCTGTTCCTGTTCTGAAAAATATGAATCCTCTAATTTTTGAAGACTATATAAAAGATCCTCAATTGTTTTGGTTGTTAGAAATATCCCTTTTAGTTTTGTCTCTAGTTTTGTAATTCTCATTGGTAATTTTTGAAAATGATTTGATGCAACTCTACATTTTTCAATAGTATGAGTTTTAGAGAATGCTATCTGCATAACTAGTGTATTTATACCATTTTTTCCATGAAAATTATAATATTTCCCTGTTTTAGGTATTGATAAATTTATTGAGTCTATTAAATAGTTTGATGGGAGAGTTTTCTCTTTTAAAAATGATTGAATATCTATTTTTTGAAATCTATTTTCAAAGAATATTGTTAAAACAGCCTTATAAATAAGTAAAGCTGGAATTAAATCTCCCTTAAAATTTGGATATAAAATATCCCCAACTACAGTTAATAAAGCCTGCTTATGCCAATTGGAGTGTTTTTTACAACTCTCTATAAAAAGTGGCATATTTTTTATCACTGTTTCATTATTTTGAATCTCCCTTATTGTTACTCTATTTTTTATCAATACAGATTTTTCATTACTTTCTATTGCTTTATTATCTGGCATTTGGACTAAAGAGAGAAGTTTTACAAAAATATTTGATATATCTAATATTGAACCCTGAAGTATATGTATATTACTATTCTGTTGTAATATAGAGGAGAACTCCTCATAGTTTTTAGGAATAAAATATATTGGAGTTATTATTTGTTTCTCTTTTTTTATTGCTGGTATTGATAAAAATGATTTTGGTTCAAAAAAATATTTTTCGATACTGTTTTTCTCATACACAAGTTTTGTTGCTGATAAAATTGCAGCAGTTGAGCTTTCAATTGCACACTCTTGTATATATTTTATATTCATATCAGATTGCTCTATAATATATAAATCAACCAACTCTGGATATGATTTTTTTTCTGGAAATATATTTTTAATTCCTTTTTGAATGGCTTGATGTAGCTGATTTTTAAAATTATGACTATGAAGTATTGTTCCAGTTTCAGCAAAAATAGCTGTTGCAAGTGGATTTATATCATTTGTTGAGTAGTGAAGCTCTACTTCAAATGTTTGAACCATCAAAATTGGGGTTGTCTCAACTGTATTTAAATGAGCAGTTCCTAAAAAAACCCTTTCTCTCTGTTTTTGAGCCATAATTTTTGAAATATTTTCAAATTTGATTCTATAATCGATATCAGATAAAGAGAAAATAGAACCTTTTATCCAATAACACTCCTCCTCCTCTAAATCTATTTTAAAACTCTCTTTAAAAACAGATTCAACCTCATTTTTTAATTTATTAACAGCCATTTGAACCGTTTTTGCAAACAGAGGAAGTGTTATTTGATAGGATATAGGAAGATCATTTTGGAAAATCTCTGAATCTGGTTGTTGCCATTTTATATTTGCTTGAGATATCCCTAATAGTTTTGATATGAGAGATATTCCCATAAATCTTAAAATCTTTTTTGCTTCTGGAATAGATGCATAAAAAATAATTATACCATCCTCTCTTAATGAGAGAATAACTTGATAAATAGGCTCTATTTTAGGAATTATTGGGTCTCGTGAATGACAAACAATTCCAATTGCTTTTCCCTGATTTTGCATTGGTTGAGAGAGTTTTTTTTGTTCCGCTTTATCTAATAGAAAGGAGAGGATTTTTAAATTTGATTTTAAATTCTCTTTTCTTATTTCAAATGGTGATATTAGTGTTTTCTTTGCAATCTCATCAAGAATTGACTCTCTTGTAATAACAAATTGAGGAATGCTTGAATTAAAAACAGTATATCCAAAATTTCCAGATAAAAACAGAATATTTATTGTTAAATAGGGGATATTATATGGTGTTTTAAAATATTGGATAGCCTGCTCAATAAACTCATCTTTAAAAAGCAACTCTATTCCTTGATGGATTGTAATATCCACTTTTTGAGATTGTATAACCCCCTTATAATCTGTATGGGTCTCTACCTGTATCTCCATTGGGGGAATATAACTACCTAAAGTATCATATAAAAATGTTATTGGAGAGTTAGATATTTTTGCAATAATATATGCTCTAATAAGAGCATTAAAAAGTATTGGTGTTATATTTGGATAGTTTCCATTAGGTTTTATAGATATAAGCTCTATCTCATCTTGAGATAAATTCATTATTGAACAGAGTTTTGCAAGAGTATAATGAGGTTGAAGAATAGGTGCATATATCTTTATTTTGTCTTTATTTGGAATTGCTATTATCTCTAATTTACCAATAAAACTCTCCATTTTAGATGGAAAAAAGTCTCTTTTTTTTAGTTGATATCCTACTAATTTTTGTAAATTCTCTTTTCCAAAACTAAATTTTTTTAAATCTTTTATTATGAGTGGAGTTTTTTCATCCTCCTCCTCCTCTATATCTAAAGATAATAGAGCCTCTACCCCTTTTTGATAGGAGTTTGCAACTATAACAGCTATAATAGAGAATGGATGAAGATAACTATTCTCTACTATAATTTCTGGATTACTCTTTAAGAAATTTTTTCCAAATCTATTATTAGAAATTGACTCAAATGTATAAATAGAATCAACCCCCTTTATTTTTAATGCCTTTGCAATATCAATATTTTTTATTACTCCACTTTGAAATTTTGGATATTTACAAACTGCATACAGCATATTTTTTGAATATATATCTTTTGGAAACATTTTTCTCTTCAAAAAAAACATGTTATTATACTTTTTTTTTATTTATTATCAAAGTAAAATAGTATAAATAAATTTATAGAAAAAATTTGAACATGTCTTAACAAATATGTAATATTATAACTATATATTTTAGGAGGCTTTATGAAAAGAGGCTGGCTTGTATTAATGCTTATATTTATGATGTTTGTGAGTGCATGTAAAACTGTAACAATAACAGAGGGGGATTTAGAGGAGATTACAACTGATCCAACTTATGAATCATCTGAATCTTTTTTTATATTTGGTATAATTGGTGAGTCTCATGTTTATGTTAATCAACAATGTCCCAAAGGGGTTTTTCAGGTTCAAACAAGAATGAGTTTTGTTGATGGATTATTAGGATTAATTACTGTTGGAATATATAGTCCTAAAACAGTTCGTTTATGGTGTAAATAGGGGGAGTTATGAAAAATATTATACTTATTGTATCTTTAATGTTTGCTATTTTTGCTCTCTCTTGTCAAACAATATATATTCATAATGATAAGGGTAATGTTGAGTATGAATCTGATGTTAAGCAATTTCATCATGATATCATATTTGGCTTTGTAGAGACATCTGAAAGCAAAAATATTCAGGAGATTTGTCCAAATAATTGGAGAACAATAAAAACAGAGACATCATTTTTAGGAGGTCTTTTAAATATTGTAACTGCATTTATGTGGAATCCAGAGGATTTTGAAGCTCAATGTGACTAATTTTTACTATCTCTAGCCTCTCTAATATAATCCATTAATGTAAATATTTTACTATTAGGAACAACATATTTAAGATATTTATTTAATCCATCTTTATCAATAAATCCAATAATTCCACTTCCATCAGGAGTTGGAACTGTTGTTTTGACATAGTATGCAACTCTTGCATTAATCCATAACTCACTATTATAATCTTTTGATTTATCATAATCCATAACAAAAGCTCTATCAAAATAGAATCTATTTTTTTTAATATATTCAAGAAAATAGCCAATAGAGGCAAAAAACAGAATCTCACCACTTTTTTTATGAAGTTGAACTGCAAATTGATAGTTAACTGGTTGCTTACTTAATTCACACTGAGTGTTTTCTGGAAGACGAATTGGGTGTATCTCTTTTTTTTTAGGCACAAAAAAAAGAGAACCAAATGCAACTAAAAAAAATAGTGCTAAGAGAGCTATTTTTTGTTTTTTTTGTGAACTATTTTTGATGTTATCCTCTTGCAAAAACTCTTATATTCAGTTATAATATATGGATATTATGTTTGTCAATAAGGAGGAGCATGAAATTTTTAATCATGTATATATTTTTTATTGTTATTCTTATCTCCTGTGCTCAAGTTGAAACAGCAAAAAACTATTGTGATGATAAAAATCCCTGTAAAGATGGAGAGTTATGTATAAATAACCAATGTACATCAAGTAGTAGTCCCTGTTTACCAACAAATCCAACAGGAAGTTGTCCAGAAAATCAGTTTTGCAATAATGGTGTTTGTAAAACAATAGACTCTTGTAATCCAAATCCATGTGCAGAATCAAACAGAAACATCTGTAGTATAGATGGTGATTCATATAGTTGCCTCTGTAATGATGGTTTTGTTTTAGTTAATAATAGTTGTATTATTGAGGAGAATAATCCATGTAATCCAAACCCTTGCCAAATTCAAAACAAAACAGTTTGTATAGTTCAAGGAACAGTCTTCAAATGCAATTGCAATGAGGGATATATTGAGGATAGTTATGGAAACTGTCTTCCTGCAGACCCATGTAATCCAAATCCTTGTACAGATAATAATCAGAATATCTGTGTTCCAAGTGATGGAGCTTTTAGTTGTGAATGTAATGCAGGATTTATAAGTGATGGAATGGGTGGATGTAAAGAGGAGGGAGTAGATCCTTGTGATCCTAATCCATGCTCTATTGAGAATCAGAATGTTTGTGTTGCTATAGATGATTCTTATAGATGTGATTGTAATTCAGGATATTTTAAAAATGAAAATGATATATGTGTTGCAGGATGTTTTCAAGATAGTGAGTGTTTTCCTTATCAAACCTGTAATTTAACAGCAAACTCCTGTGAAATAAATGGTTCAAACTGCTCTCTATTTGGTTTTGATTGTGAATCAACCTATGGATGTTATACTTTTTCAGAGATATCCTCAACCGCTTGTGCAAAAAAGGGGATAAAAACATTAGGAGCACAGTGTAATCAGGAGAATGAGTGTATGGATGGTTTTATCTGTACATCCGATTCAACTGGAGTTAAAAAATGTCAGATGCCATGTCGACCATCTATTGGGATTTTAAATAATAGTGACTGTCCACAATACAATAAGTGTGTTAGAAAAACAGAGTTCACTGATGTTGGCTACTGTGTTTTTGATCAAACTCTTGTTCCAATGGGTTCAACCTGTAGTTCAGCATCAGAGTGTCCTCCAAACTCAATATGCACAGGCTTTACAAACTCAGCAGATGTTGATTTTTGTATTGCAACCTGTAATGATAAAGCTGAGGGGGAGATAAACTCCTCTATTTATCAAAATTGGGTGATGTGTGTTCAGTTTGGTGATGGAAAATATTGGATGGCAACCTGTAACACTAATAGTGATTGTAATGATACAGATATGGTATGTCGAGATAACTATAGTGGTGAGCCATACAATGACATAAACTACTGTATGGCGAAGCCAATTGGTTATGGATGTAACAAAGCTAACACAACATTTTGTGGAGTTGGAAAGGGATGTTATAATTGGGATGAGTCAAACACATATTGTAGAACAGCAGGAACAGTTGCTGTTGGTGGAAATTGTGATGAAGCTCTCTGTGAACCTGGTTCAGAGTGTTGGATTGTCTCTGGAACAGCAACCTGTTTAAGACTTTGTGATGCTTCAAACCCTTGTAGTGATGGTCAAAGTTGTAGTGACCTTCCTGAAGGTGAATATGGTTACTGCAATTAACTAAGAGCCTTTATAAAATCCTCAAAGCTATAGTATTTTTGAATAGTTTCAAGAAATTTATCTTCAGATAATAGTTCAGAATAGATTGTTGGTTCATAAATATTAATTGATAAATCCTCTCTTGTTGATTTTATCTGACCATTTTGATAGCTGTAATAGATATAACCATAGTGATAGTGACCTGCTTTATAGTTTTTTCCAGATTTAAGAAGAGATAAAGCCTCTTTTGCTTCAGATTCTGTCATTTTTACCTCAAAAAATATAAACACTTATAAATAATATCTAACACATTGAAATCTATAACTCAATATTTTTTATTATAATATAGATTTACTGGAGTGTTTTAATGTTTTTTCTATTTTGTAAAAACGCACAGAGAGTTTTCACTATGTAAAAGCTCTCATGTAAAAACGCACAGAGAGTTTTCACTATGTATTTTATATTTTCAGTGGGTTAAAACCCACTGTTCATGTAATAATTTTAATTAAGCTAAAATAAAAATATAAAAATAATATAGAAATGAATAGTATATAAATAGTTAATCTTTATCTATTATAGTGAATTTATATCATGTGTGAGACTCATTTAATTTTTTCATAGTAAATTTATATCATGTATGAGACTCATTTAGTTTTTTTGCAGTAAATTTATATCATGTGTGAGACTCATTTAGTTTTTTCATAGTAAATTTATATCATGTGTGAGACTCATTTAATTTTTTCGTAGTGAATTTATATCATGTGTGAGACTCATTTAGTTTTTTAGTAGTAAATTTATATCATGTGTTAGACTCATTTAGTTTTTTTGCAGTAAATTTATATCATGTGTGAGACTCATTTAATTTTTTTGCAATGAATTTATATCATGTCTGAGACTCATTTAGTTTTTTCGTAGTAAATTTATATCATGTGTGAGACTCATTTAGTTTTTTCGTAGTAAATTTATATCATGTATGAGACTCATCGAATTTTTTTATAGTAAATTTATATCATGCTTATAGTTTATTAGATTTTTTATTTATAAAAGTAATATTTTAATCTACTTAAAACAATATAGATAGATATTTTTTTAATATAAATAG
>JAFGXH010000141.1 GCA_016936735.1 bacterium | reverse complement strand
TATGTGTGATTTAGTTTTTAAAATGATATTAGATTATTCAATAACTTCTGAGCAGCGTGGACATAACTCTGGATGATTCTCTAATGTTCCAAGTTTTGTTGAGTATGTCCAACATCTTTCACATTTTCCACCATCAGCTTTTCCAACTTTTACAAAAAGATCTTTTACATCTGTTTCAACAAAATCATCATCTTTTGATTCAACAACTTTAAATTGAGAAACAATAAAATATGAGGCAATCTCAAAGTCAAAATCACGATAAACAGAACCTTTTTCATTAAAAACAGAAAAATCATATCTTGAATTTGAAAAAATCTCAACTTTTGCATCAAGATTTTGACCAATAAGTTTATCTCTTCTTGCTTTTTCAAGCTCTTTTTGAATTGCATCTCTAATTTCAGAAAAACTCTCAACCTGTTTCATTAAACTATTGTCAATCCACTCTTTATGAACTTCTGGAAAACCTGCAAGAAAAACAGACTCTTTTTTCTCTTTATAGTTTGGAGTTTCTCCATAAATCTCCTCTGCTGTAAAGCTTAAAATAGGGGCTAAAACTCTTGAAAGAGTATCAACAATGTAAAACAGTACAGTTTGAATAGATTTTCTTCTTGCACCATCCACTCTATCTGCATAAAGAGGATCTTTTATAATTGAGAAGTAGAATGCACTTAAATCAGCAGCACATAACTCATTCAAATAGTAGTAAATCATATGAAACTCATAATTTTCATAAGCTTTTAACACTCTATCTGTAAATAGTGCAAGTTTTGAAAGAGTCCATCTTTCAAGAAAATGTAACTCACTATAAGATGTTAATTTTATATTATCTGAATCTAAATTAAAATCATATAGATTACTTAAAGCATAACGAGCAGTATTTCTAAATTTTCTATATGACTCCTGAATTCTTGTGATAATTGTTGCCCCAAAACGGGTATCATTTCTATAATCTTCAGAGGCAACCCATAAACGTAAAATCTCAACACCATTTTTACTTATAAATTTATCAGGAGCCTCAAAGTTTTTAAGTTTCTTAGATAGTTTTTTACCATCATCAGCCATAACAAATCCATGAGTTAAAACTTTTTTATATGGAGCTTTATCTCTTGTTATAACAGATGTTAACAAAGATGAGTGAAACCATCCTCTATGTTGGTCTGAACCCTCTAAATATAGATCAAGAGGAAGCTCAACTCCCTGCATTTTCTCCATAACAGCAGCATAAGATACACCAGAGTCAAACCATACATCAAGAATATCACTCTCTTTTCTAAAATCTTTTGAGCCACATTTTGAACAACAGTAACCCTCTTCCATAAAGAAAGATGCCTCATGATTGTGCCATGCCTCAATACCCTCTTTTTCAAAAGCATCTGCAACTTTAGAGATAAATTTAGACTCAACAACCTCTTTATCACACTCTTGACAATAGAAAACAGGAATTGGAATTCCCCATAATCTTTGGCGAGATATACACCAATCTGGACGATTCTCAATCATTCCATTAATTCTATCTTCTCCCCATTTTGGAATCCATTCAACTTTTTTAATCTCTTTTAAAGCTTTTTCACGAAGAGCAAATTCAGAATCCATTGGAATAAACCACTGCTCTGTTGCTCTAAAAATAATAGGATTACTACATCTCCAACAGTGTGGATAGGAGTGTTTTATTCTTTTTCCTTTCTCATTTAATAAAACTCCCATCTCTGCCATTTTATCTTCAATTAATTTATTCGCCTCTTTAATTGAAACACCCTGCATCTCTGGAAAATCCTCTGTATATTTTCCATATTGATCTACTGGATTAAAAACATCAAGACCATATTGAAGGCCAATAATATAGTCATCCATACCATGACCAGGTGCAGTATGAACACAACCTGTTCCAGCCTCAAGAGTTACATGTGTTCCATTCATAATTAAAGATTTTCTATCAATAAATGGATGGTCACAAGTTTGTTTATCAAGCTCTTTTCCTTTGAATTGGTGAAGAATTTTATAATCACCTAAATCAACATCTTTACCAACAGATTCAAGAAGATCTTTTGCAAAAACAAGAAGTTTTCCTTTGCTTTCAATAACAGCATACTCATAATCTGGGTGAAGAGATATTCCCAAGTTAGCAGGAAGAGTCCAAGGAGTTGTTGTCCATATAACAACATAAACATCTCTTCCATCTAATTCAGGAAAATTATAGTTTAATTTAAATGTTACATAAACAGAGAAAGATGTATGATCATCATACTCGATTTCAGCCTCTGCTAAAGCAGTAACACAGCTTGGACACCAATGAACAGGTTTTTTACCTTTATATAAAACCCCTTTTTCAGCTATTTTTCCAAACTCTCTAATAATTTGAGCCTCATAGCCAAAATCCATTGTATGATATCTATAGTCCCAATTTGAGAAAACACCAAGTCTTTTAAATTGCTCTTTTTGGTTGTTAATCTGTTCAGTTGCATAAAGACGACACTCTTTAAGAATATCAGCTTTACTCATCTCTCTTTTTGCTTTTCCAATTTTTTTATCAACTTGAAGCTCAATAGGGAGTCCATGGCAGTCCCAACCCATAATAATTTTTGTCTCATTACCAGACATATTTTTATATTTTAAAACAATATCTTTAAGAACTTTGTTTAAAATATGGCCATAGTGAATATCACCATTAGCATAAGGTGGGCCATCATGAAAGAGGAATGGATTTTTTCCACTATTTTGTTTAACTAACTTTTCATAAATTTTATTCTCTTCCCAAAAAGCAAGTTTTTTTGGCTCATTTTCAGGTAAATTCGCCTTCATAGCAAACTTTGTTTGTGGTAGATTCAAAGTATCCTTATAATCCATCTGCAATCCTTACAAAAAAACGTGACATTATATTATTTTTATATATTTGAGTCAATTCTTTATTTTTAAATCTAGAAATTTATCTAATTGAGATAACTCTGATTTTTTCATTTTTTTTGAGGATATATTTTTCTTAAAATCAAATAATCTTGAATTCATGTCTAAAGATTTTTTTATTTTTAATAACCCTCTTTTCTTTTTCTTTTTTTTAGTAAATAAAATCAAGATTTTACTTAATTTTCAAGTCCCTCTCAAACTCTTTTACTCTTTTCTTTTTTTATAAAAAGAAACGGTCAGTGAGCTTGTCGAACTGTAG
>JAFGXH010000140.1 GCA_016936735.1 bacterium | reverse complement strand
TTTTTTATCTTCAGAAACCTCCTCTTTTTTATCTTCGGAAACCTCCTCTTTTTTATCTTCAGAAACCTCCTCTTTTTTATCTTCGGATTTTTCTTTCTCTTTATTTAATTTAGCCTCTGCCTCTGCATTAGCTTTTGCCTGAGCAATTCCCTTCTGTACTTTTGCATCCATAATTAAACTATCTGCATTTAACTCTTTAAAATCTTTTTTTTGTAAAAGAGAGTTATATTTTTCAAATGCAACAATTGCTTTATCAAATCTATCAACATCTGTTATATTTGATAACTCTTTTGTTAAATAAAGCATTCCTAAATTATAGTATAACTGTATATTTTGTGATGCTCCAAGTTTTTCAGCATTTAAAAAAGCATCTAATGCTTTATCAGATTGATTAAGTTGGTAGTAGGCTGTTCCTAAATTTAAATAAGTTGACCACTTCTTTTTTATTAAAAGAGTTTTTTCATATACTTTTGCTGCCTCCTCATAATTTTTTAATTTTAATTCAGAGAAAGCAAGTCTATCACCAACTTCAAAAAATTGAGAATTCATATCTAATGCAAGAGAGAATGATGTTTTAGCCTCCAAAAATCTTTTTTGTTCAAACTGAACAAGGCCTTTAATATAAAGAAGCTCCGGTAAATTAATATCGGCCTCCTCTGCCTTTGATACAACATAAAATGCAAGTTCTGAAGAGCCACTAAAATAGTATGACATTGCTAAAACTTTCAAAGCCTCTGGATGGTCTTTCTCTAATTTTAAAGACTCTTTACTTTGTAATATAGCATCTTTATAGTTTCTCATTTTGTAATAACTTTGTGCAGCAAAAAGTTTGACATCAAAACTGTTTGGAAATTGAGTTAATTTAGCTTGAACAAGAGTTCTAGCCTTTTGTATACCATCAATTCTATTATAAATTTCAAAAAGAAGTGATAGAGCTACACCATAATCTCCTCTTATTTCAAGAGCCTTTTGTAATAAAGATTCACTTTCTGTAAATTGCTCTTTTTTATACAAAAAAAACGCTTTATTATAAAACAGAAGTGCACTTTTTGGATACTCTTTTATTAACTCATCAATTTTAGATATTTTATCATCAATTGATAGATTTTTTAACTCATTTATCCTATTATTAATCGTGATTTTATCATCATATTTTAATTCACTATCTGTTTCAGCTGTTTTCTCATGAGCAATATCTCCCTCAACTATTTTAGAATTTTCCTCTGTTTTTTCAATATTCTCTTTATTTTCCTCTGTTTTTTCTACTTCTGAATTTTCAGAATCATTTTTATTCTCTGTTTTTTCAGCATCATCTTTTATCTCATCCGATTTTTTTTCTGGTTCCTCTTTTGACTCTTTCTGAATATCTGTTGAGTTTACAAGATTATCATTTTTCTTAACTGTTTTATCTGTTGAAAAACATGATGAAAATAGTACTATTAGTATAAAAAGTAATATTAATTTTATCATTTCTCCTCCTCTGTTTCAGGAGTAATCTCTTCTGTTGGAGGTGTTAAATCACTATATAAATCCTCTTTTGAATCAAGCTCCAATAGATCATCTTGATAATCTTTAAGTGTTTTTGGTATAGGATATGCCTCTTTATCTGTTTTATTAAGTTCAATAAGTAATTTTAGAGTCCAATCATTCTCTATATTCAGTTTTTTAGAGTAGTCATAAGCCTCTTTATATAATCTAAATGCCTCCTCTTCAAAAGGCTCTGCAAACATCTCTAACTCCTCTTTATAGGCATCCTGCTCATCTTCATCTAAATTTGCTGGTGGTTTAACAGCAAACAGAGCCTCCGCAAACTGTTTGTTTAGATATCCTTTTCTAAAAAAAGCTGCAATAGACCACTCTGGTACTTTATAATAGACAGCAACTTTATCATACATTGCAGCAAGATTTTTTGCATAATCAACTTTTTTCTTAATAGATACAGCAGGATTATTACCACCAATAGGCATTTTTTCATAATATGGAAGCTGTTTTTCAACATATAAAAATTCAGTTTTTGCAGCTAAATATTTTGCTCGTGCATATTCGGCTGTTTTTGATTCTGCAATTTTTTTAAATCTTTTAAATGTATTTTGTAAAGCCTCATCTGCAAGCTGTTTTTGATTCATTTTTAAATATGTCTCATAAATCTCATAATATGCCTCAACACTTAATGCCTCATATTTTGGAGTTTTACCAAAAACTTTTATAAATTTTTGATAAGAGGTTATAACTGCGTCCCAATTTTGGGCTTTTTTATAAGACTCTATAGAGGCAAAAAGATATAAAATATGATTTTTTTCATCTAATTTTGGCCCATAAACAGCATAAAGCTCTGCTGCTTTATTATAATTTTGGTTATTATAATAAAGTTGTGGTAATTTAGAGTAAACATATTTAATATCCCCACCATTTTTAAAACGATTAAGATATAGTTCAAAATAGTTTATAGTCATCTGAAAATCAAAAAAACGTTCAGATATATCTGCAATCTCAAGAATATATGATGCAATCTCAAGTTGGGCTTTATCATCTTTTTTCAATTCAGGTGTTTGATCAATATGTTGTATTAGTTGTTTTAATATATCAATTCTTTTTAATGGTTTTTTAGCCTCTTTATATGAAAAGTTAGCATTTCTAAGTGCATCAAGAGCATATTCAGATTTTGGATAATGTTTATATAATCTTAAATACTCAATAGCAGCCTCTTCATATTTTTTTTGACTATAAAGAAGCTGTGCCTTTCTAAAAACAGAGAGAGTTTGCATTTTTTTAATATTTGCTAAATCCTCTTTTCTTTCAACAACAAATGAGAATGATTTGTTTTTTTGAACATCTGCATAAAAATTCTCAGCCTCATCATATTTTCTTTCAGAGATATAGCTTTTATATATCTCCTCCAAAGAGTATCTTGCTGGCTCTGAATTTGGGTATTTTGCAATAAGTTCAAAAAATCTTTTTCTTGCCTCTTCAAATTGAAGATGATTATAGTAATCGGAGGCATTATAGAATGCAAAAACAGGTGCATCCTCATTTTTTGGAAACATTGTTACAAACTTATCTCTTACTATAATAAGCTCTTTATAAACTTCACTCATCTCTTTTTGTTCAATTTTATCTAATTTTTCTAATTCATCAGGATTTGGTTTTGCAATTAACTCCTCTTTTCCCTCCTGAATTAAACGTTTTAATTCCTCTTGGTAAGATAAAATAAGTCTTCTTGAAGCATCCTCAGCATGTTCAAAATACTCATTATTATCTCTTACTCTTTTAAACATTTTCGCAGCCTCTTCAAATTTACCAAGCTCAAAAAGTGTAACAGCATAATAGTATTGAACATTATAAAAATCTGTACTAAGAGGATAATCAACAAGATATTTACTATATAGTTGTGAAGCCATTCCAAAAGAGAGAAGAGCCTCCTCTTTTTTTCCAGAATCAAAAAGTTTATTTGCTTGATCATGATGGTAGGCTGCTGCATCATATAGATGTTTTGCATTTAATGTTGATAATAGAGCCATCGCCTTTTCATTTTCAAAATTCTCTTTATACCAATCACTTCCCTCTGAATAATCTTTTAAGAATTTTTCGCGAGCCTCAATTGTTCCTTTTTCATTACCCAATTTAAAATAGGCTGGAATTATAAAATCATAAATTGCAGGATTTTCTGGATGAAGTGGATAATAATCAAGAATTAAATTGAATATATCAATTGATACTTTCCAAAGTTCTCCATCAAAATAGGCAATTGCGACTTTATTTAAAACATCTCTTCCATATGATGGAATCCCTTTTGCTTCAACATATTCTTTTAATTTATTTATATCATTCTCATATCCCTCAACAAATGATATTGCAGAGAAATCTATAGATTCCTCTCTATAAAGTTTTATTTGATCATTTTTATCTTGGTCATATTTTTGAATTAATGATGCAAAAATATCAATCGCCTTATCATAATTTTCAAGATTACTTTGATCAGCAATTGTATAGTATGACCAAGCCAATTTATACATTGCATAATCTAAAACATCACTCCCTTCAACATTTAAAGCCTTTTGATAGTTCTCAATAGCAGAGTATTTGTAGAAAGTTACAGGTTTTTCATCATCAGGTTTTTTCTCATAATAGTATTCTGCAATTCTTAAATATGCTCTTGCTACATATGGACTTTTAGAGTAGTTGTCAACAAGTAGTTGGAACTGTTTTTTTGCTTCATCTGCATAATCAACTTTCTTTTTCTCATCCTCTTCATCATTTTTCATTTGAAGAAAAATATATCCAAGTAGATAATAGGCTCCATCAATCTGATTATATTCAGGAAAATCATCTGTTATACGTTTAAGATAAAGAATTGTTTTATCATAATTTTTTTTAGGTTCTTTAGGTTCTGCTTTTAATTCTCCTGATTCAAAAAGAGCTAACTGTTTTTCATACTCTTTTAAATATTTTTCATGATCAACCTCTGTTTTTTCAAAAAAAAGGTCCGCCAATCTAAAAAGTACATCTGGAGTAAACTGTTTATCTTTTGGATATTTTCGTATAAATCTCTCCATCATTGAGATTGTATTTTCTCTTTTTTCAATCTCGTCATCTGATGATAAATCAATCTGTTTATCATATAAATCTGATATAAATTTTTGACGATTTTTATACTCCTCTTTAACTCTTTCTAATATCTCATAATTAAAAGCCTCCGCATGCTCTTTAAATATTTGATAAACTTTCATCTCCTCTTGATAAAAACTTTTTCTATCAGCAGATGTTAATATTTTTTTCTTCTCCTCATTTCCAGAGGCAATAAAAGAGGCAAATATTAGCAGCATCAATATTATTTTCATTTGCTCTCTCCTAAAATCTCTTTAAATTCATTCTCTAAAATTTTAGTTCTATTACTTTTTTCAGAGTAGTAGTCTAAAATTTTATCTGAAAGTTTGGATTTATTTTTCCAAGCAACCTCAATAATACCAACATCTGCACTTAAAACTATTTCATGAAATTTTCTATTAACAGTTTTAAAACTGTTGAGTGCTATTTTAGCAGATAGATTTTTAGATAACTCTATCTTTTTATCAAGCTCTTGTGAATATTTTAATAAATCTTGTTCCTCAACAAGAACATCCTCTTTCAATTGGTTAGCTTTTTGGCGTATGATTTTATCAAGGTTTTCAGAAAATCCCACTATTTTCTCCCTATTTTTTTCAATTTTCTCAACAATTGAATTAATATCAGAGTATCTATTTAATCCTTTTGATGAGTAAATATCTCTCTCTTTCTTTAAAAGAGCTACTATTTTTTTTCTTAAGTTTTCATCTGCAATATTAGCATCATCAACAAAATTAACCTTATTTTTATCATTGATAATTCCTTCACTTGTTTGAGATAATCTCTCTTCTAATGAGGATATTACCCTTTTTTTCTGCTCAATTTGGTCATAAAAAAGCTGTTTTTTAGATTCTGAGTAGTTATATTTTTGACTATTTTCTGAAAATAGCTTCTCCATTGCAATAATCTGTTTTTTTATTTCAGATATTTTTATTGATAATGAATACCCTTTTTGTTCAAGCTCTGAATATTTTTTTTGTATATTCTCTTTTCTTTTTAAATAACCATCTTTGGTATCTGGAATATCCTGATTTAATATTTCAGAAAGTTGAATTCGTTCAAGTCTATTTTTTGAAATCTCATCAAAAGAGCTATCTTTTTTACCAGATTTTTTTTCATACTCTCTATGTAAAATCTCAACCAATTTACACTCTATTTTTATAAGTTGATTAAGATATTCAAGAGTTCTCCCCCTTGCATCCTCTGCTTTTGGAAAGAGAGCATTAACACTTTTATCATCTGATAGTGTTTCTAATAAATTCTTTAATAAAGTTAATGATTCTTGAAGATATTTTTTTGTTAACTCAAGATCAGCAACTATTTTTTGAGCTCTTTGAACAAGTTTTTCTGATTTTACATATTTAACAGCCTCTGGAGGTAAAAATTTTGCTGCAGAAAAACTTCCCAAATCACTTCCTAATAGTTGAGAAAAATACTCCTCTAAATTACTATTATGCTCTATAATATTATTTAACTGATTTGAAAGTGATGAATATTTACCAATAACTTCACTATAGGATTTTAAAGCCTTATCCTCTTGATTCATCTCATTATAAAGATTTCCTTTTAATAAAATTGCCTCTGGAATTATATTTGAATTTGGTAAAACATCAATTAAAAGTTCAACTGCAAATATAGCTTTTTCATAATTTTTATTTTTTACAAAACTCCAAGCAGACTCATATAAAGATATGTCATAGAATGAAGAGGTTCTTTTTAAGTCCTGATATGCATCAATAGCCTCTGTTGTTTTGTTTATTGTGTAGTAGATTCTTGCTGTTGATAATATAGCTTGATCTTTTATAATATCATCCTCTTCACTTTGCTTTTCAAGAGAAGCAACACGTTTAAATGAATTTAGTGCCTCCTCATATTTTCCAAGTGCAGTATAGCAAACACCAATAAAATATTGAGCCTTCAAAGTAAATTTAGAGTTTTTTAGTAATTGTTCAAAACTTTTGATTGCAATCTCATACTCTTTTTCAAAATATGCAGATTTTCCCCTTGCATAATAGATTTCAGGTCTTATCTCTGTTGATGAGTTCTCAATCTCTTTCATGTAAAATCCAATATCTCTAAAATCACCTATTTTATAGGATATCTCTAAAATTTGCTGAAGAGCATCCTGATAATATTTTTTTGTTGGATGGGATAATACCTGTTTATAATACTCCTGTGCACCTAAATAGTTTCCAAGAGATTTAAATGATTCAGCAAGATAAAAAAGAGATTCAACAAAAACAGGCTCTTTGTAGTACTGTTTTTTTGTTACAATATCATAAAAAATCATTGATGCTCTTGTATAATCTTTTAAAACAAAAAGAACATAGGCATCATTAAATCTTTTTTGTAATTGATAATCGGTCTCAACAACTTTATCACCAATATAGTCTTTAAGTATATACTCAATTCCATCACCAATTTTCTCTACCTGTATTTTATAATCAGATATACTTAACTCTTGAGAGTATGTCATGTTTGAAGAGATAAGTAATATTGTTACTATTGTTAAAAAAGCTCTCATTTTTTCTCATAAAATCTAGAGTTGTTTAATAACCATTATAAATAATGGAGGTTAAAATAATAATTAAAACTCTATAAATAATAAAATTATTAAAAATTTAATAAATACTACTGAAAATATTATTAATTTTCAACAGGTTTTTCATCATCTTTTTTTTCTATTTTTTCATTATCATTCTCTTTTTCAGCTTTCTCTTTTTTTTCAACTCTTTTATCTGAAGAGATTTTTACCGCCTCATCCTCTGATAAATCTTTAGATACTCCAGCCTTAAAAAGAATATCTGGTTTTTTAGTTAAATCACTAAAATAACCACCCTTTTCATATACAGAGACATTCACAGTTGTTATCTTCCCCTCTTCAATATAAAAGGAGTGACTTGCTTTTAATTGAAATTGATAACCTCTTGCATAAGAGAATACTCCATACCCCTTTACCTCTAATTTAACAATAATTGAAACCAAATGATAACCTGGAATTATTATTTTATTATACAACTGTATCGATTTCTCTTTTGTTAAATCTCCATCAACATCTGCTTTTGCATACAATGGAGCTCCATCAAGATGGTAGATAACAGATTTTATCTCAAAATGAGTTAAATCATTTTTATGAAATAGAGATAGTTTTGCCCCTTGAATAGCCTTTCCACTAACTAATGTTTCATGCAATGTGGATAAACGAGCTTTGGATCTAAAAACCCTCTCTTTTAAAAGATTTACATCTGTTTCCAAATCATTTAACTCTAACTCAAATGTCTGTTCCTCTTTTAAAGAACCACCAAAAACATTTAAGTCATTTTTCTCTTCACCCTCTGCAAAAATTAGCAGTGAGAAAATCATAAATATAGAAAAAAGGAATCGTCTCATTATTCATCCTTAAAATATTCTTTGAAGAATAACAAATCATACAAAAAATGTCAAATGGTTTGAAATTAGAAAATCTATTTCATCCCTATTCTACTATATATCGGAATAAGGCTAATATAAAACAAATTAAAAATCAATTATATTCATCTTTATAGATTTTTTTTCAACTAATTAGATAAATAATCATAAAAAACTACTAAATTAATGCCTTTAACTATCTTTTAAAATATCATTAAAAAAATTATAGTGATAAAAAATATTGTAAAAATTGCTAAAATAAATAGTAAAATATAATTGTGTTTGCTGAATAATAAAATATATGTTAAAAATAAGTTATTGCTTGCCAAAAAAATTCAAGCAAAATTATTATAATTTTTTTTTAAGGAGGCTTAATGCTTAACTATATTTTGATGCTTGCTGAAGAGTTTAAACTATTTACATATATATATCAAATATCAAATATTGTAATCCTAATTATTTCTATTATGACAATAATGAAAATTACATCAAATATAGATATCAAAAAATTAAAACTATCTATAATATTTTTTATCTCATATATAACTATTTTAGTTTTTTCAAGTAATTTTCATTTTATGGGAACATCTTATAATTTTATAACTCTATTCTCCTATTTTTTACTTTTAATTAAACAGGGAACTCTTGTTATGTTTATTTTGAATCTATATATGGCATTTACAGTAAAAAAAGGTGATAATTAAAAATAAATATCACTCTTTAAAATGTTTTCTGAACTCACTAATTGCAATCTCTTTATATTTTGCCTCAACATCAATCACAATATTTTGTTCACTAAAAATCCAATCTGGAACAAAAGATATATCAATTATATCACTATGTGCTCTACTTTTAAATGCTGTTATATACTCCCCTATTTTTGGAGTTGATATATGTATTCTCTGTTTTTCATCAGATCTCCAGCTCTCTTTTGCCTTTAAAAAAAACTGATAATCAGTAAAATCTAAACTATTTTTTATACTATAGCATTTGTGGTGATGAATATCGAAAACAGCCCTTATATTTGCCTGTTTTGATATATCAATAACATCATTAATAGAGTAGGAGAACTCATCATTCTCTATAGTGATTAAATTTTTATATCTTTCATCAATTTTTTTTTCGAAAACATCTAACCATCTTTTTATAGCCCCTTTTTTATCTCCATAAACTCCACCAATATGTATATTTATCTCTTTTAGTGGAATATAGTTTGATAATATAAAACTCTCCTCAAGAGTCTCAATAGAGTTTTCAATAATAGAATCTTCTAAAGATGCTAATTGAATAAACTGCTCTGGATGAGCAGAGAGATATATCTCTTTTGTATCTATTTGCTTGAGTTTATTAAATATAGATTCTAACTCAATTTCAGTTAAAATAGAGTTTCTAATAATAAAAGATAGTTTTGGAAATATATCTGATGGTATTCGATAGTTTGATATCCTGTTTTCAATACAAAAATCTATAGATTTTACTAAAGACTCTATATTATTCATATAGATGTTTTTAATATATTGTGCTCTATCTTGAATAGGCTGTTTTTGCAAACTGGAGAGTGTAAATGTTTTATATTTTATAGGCTCTTTATAAAATAGGGCACATAGTGTGAAATCCATATTAGTTGAAAAGTGAGTCTTTATTTGAATCAACAAGTTTGAATGTTGATGAAAAATGTCTTATTCCCTTTGATTCAAAATCAAATTGAAAACCAGATGTTATATTTTTACTATTTTGAAAAACCTCTTTAACTGTCTCAACAATATACATCATATGCTCAAAAGAGTAGGAGCGACGAGGTATTGCAAGACGACATAAATCTAGTTTAGGACGAATATTTTCACCTGTATCAGGATCTCTATCTGCTAAATTTGCTCCAACCTCAACAGTTCTAACACCTCCTGCTTCATAAAGAGCTGCACATAAATATTGTGCTGGAAATTGATCCTCTGGAATATTAGGAAAAAATCTTCTTCCATCAATAAAAACTGCATGACCTCCAATAGGTGTAACAACAGGAATAGAGGCCTCTTTTAACAGTTCCCCTAACATTTTTACTTGACCTATTCTATAGTGAAGATACTCAAAATCTGTTGATTCATAGAGTCCTTGTGCTAGTGCAGCCATTGTCATTCCACTCATTCCACCATATGTTAAATATCCCTCATTAAGAATTACAAATGGTTTTAACATATCAAAAAGATTTATATCACGAACAACTAAAAGACCACCCATTGGAACAATTGCATCTTTTTTAGATGACATGGTAAAACCATCGCTATAAGAGAATAGCTCATTTGATATCTCTCTTACTGTTTTATTTTGATAACCATCCTCTCTAGTTTTAATAAAATAGCAGTTTTCTGCAAATCTAGCAGCATCAAAAAATAGTTTTAATCCATATTTTCTAGCAATTTTAGATACATCTTTTATATTTTTCATTGAGACTGGTTGACCACCACCACTATTACAGGTAACAGTTATCAAAATATAGGCTACTTTTTGAGGAGTCACTTTTTCAATCTCCTTCTCTAATCTATTAATATCTAAATTCCCTTTAAATGGATAATTAGAGTTTGAATTTTCAGACTCTGAAATTGTAACATCAATACAACGCCCCTTTGCATTCTCAATATGAGCTTTTGTTGTATCAAAATGTGTGTTTCCTGGAACATACATTCCCTCTTTTATTAAAACAGAGTTTAAAACTTTTTCAGCAGCTCTTCCCTGATGAACAGGTAGAACATTATCAAACCCCATAATCTCTTTTACAGATTTTTTTATATCAAAAAAAGAACGACTTCCTGCATATGACTCATCTGCAGAGACTATTGCAGACCACTGTTTATCACTCATAGTACCTGTACCACTATCAGTAAGAAGATCTATATAGACTTTTTCTGAAGGGATTGAGAACATATTAAAACCACCTGATTTTAATATATTCCATCTTTCAGATTTTTCAGGAACAGATATTTTTTCAACCATTTTATATCTATAAGGGACAAACCATCGCTCTTTCATAAAACCTCCAACATTATATCTTCTTAAAACATATTTTAGTAATAAATTCAAGATATCTTTTATTTTTCTACTGCTTATTAAAACAGTTTTCTCTTTTATTAATTTTTTAAAACAGATATTTTTAAAAATTGTTAAAAAATAGAAAATAAATAGAGGTAATTTAATATTTTAAAATAAAAAAGGCACCCGAAGGTGCCTTTTTGGGGGTGTATATAGTGAGCCTTAAGGCTCTTTGGGGGCTAATTAAAAGTAGTAATTTACACCAAGTGTAAAGTTCCACAACATATCTTTATAAGTCTCTTCACCATCCTCTGTAAAAACTTTTGCGAATTGAAGTTTTATAGGAAGAGTAAAGTTTTCAGATAAAACATACTCCATTCCAGCACCAAAGAAAATAGTTTGTTGGTCTGTTGATTCCATCTCAACATCAGAATCCTCTTTTGAATTTACTGCAATATGAAAATTTCCAAAACCAGCTGTTACAAATGGTTGAAATTGACTAGTTGGGTCAATATAAAAATTCACTCCAATATTTCCTTGAACAAATGTTGTATCATAATTTTCTGCCAAAGCTTTATTATCTGGTTCAACTAAGTTTGCAAGTCCTTCAACATAAACACCAAGAGACATTGAGAATCTATAGCCAATATTAATTCCAATACCACCACCTGGTTTAAATGAATCACCACAATCTCCAGTACAACTTCCACCATTCACAGATAAACCAACATTTAAACCCATTGGAACATCAAATGATGAAACCATTCCATAAAACTCTTCTGCATAAACTCCTGTAGAAAATAAAAGTGTGAAAATAAAGCCTAAAACTATCTTTTTCATAATTCCTCCAAACAAGAATAATCATTAGACAGAAAAATTTGTTTTTTATTCAATAAAATGTTATTTTTTTCGTCTAAGTTATGTTTTTTTTTGAGGTAACCATGAAAATACTGATTTTATCAATGATTTTATCAACTCTAACTCTATTGGGTGAGGTTGATTGTGAAAAAAAAGAGGTAAAAGATAAAGGTTGTAAAGTACAAGTTTCTGAAGAGTTAATAGAGTGTTTAATTGAAGCAAAAAATGATGAAGAGGTTTTAAAGTGTCACTCTATTGCAAAAGAGAAAAAATGTAAACATCTAAAAGATAAATTTCAACAAAAAGATGACTTTTTAAATCAATGTATTAATAGATTTGAGGATGAAAGAATTGAGTGTCTATTAGATGCTGAATCTTTGGATAAATGTCCTGTTAAAAAGTAGTATTTTTTATTTTTTACTTCATAATATATTTTTCTATTTTATTTTAATTAAAATTTTTGTAATATAGAGTAATATTTTTTGGAGTTGTAATGGATATTAATGAGATTTTAAGAGAAGCTAGTCAATTAAATGCATCTGATATTCACTTGAAAGTTGGGAATAATCCAATTATTAGAGTTAATGGTGCATTAACACCACTTGAAAAATATCCCAAAATCTCTCCTGAGATGATGGCTGAGATGGGATTTGCAATAATGTCCAAACAACAAAAAGAGTATTTTTTAAAAACACATGATTTAGATATGGCTTATGGTGTTCCTGGAGTTGGTCGTTTTCGTGTTAATGTTTTTCAACAAAGAGGTTCAATGGGAATGGTTTTAAGAATTATTCCATCTAAAGTTAAAACATTAAGAGAGCTTATGCTACCACCTGTTTTAGAAAAAATAGCTGCAGAGGAGAGAGGTTTAATTCTTGTCACAGGAACAACTGGTTCTGGAAAGTCAACTACATTAGCATCTATTATTGACCATATAAACTCAACAAGACCATCAAATATTATGACTATTGAGGATCCAATTGAATTTTTAATAAGAGATAAACGCTCATTAATAAATCAAAGAGAGCTTGGTGTAGATACAATATCTTTTGCGAAAGCAATAAAATCTGCACTTAGACAGGATCCAGATGTTATACTTGTTGGAGAGATGAGAGATTTTGAAACAATTGAGACAGCTTTAACTGCAGCAGAGACTGGTCACCTTGTTTTATCAACACTTCATACGATTGATGCTCCAGAGACAATAAACAGAATTATATCTGTTTTTCCTCCACATCAACAAAAACAGGTTAGAATTCAGTTATCATCAATTGTAAAAGCAATAATATCTCAAAGATTAATCCCAACAAAAACAGGTGGTCGTGTTGCAGCGGTTGAGGTAATGGTTTCAACATCAAGAATAAGAGAGATGATTTCTGACCCAGAGAGAACAAAAGAGATTCATGATGCAATTGCAGAGGGTGGAAACACTTATGGAATGCAAACATTTGACCAATCATTGATGAATCTAATAAATAAAGGGATTATCTCATATCAAGATGCTTTAAGATTCTCATCTAATCCTGATGATTTTGCCCTTAAATTTAGTGGTATATCTGGTACATCTGATAGAGGTTGGGGGAATCCAACAAATCAACAAAGTTCAAGTTTTAGTGATGATGTTGAGATTTTAGATGATTTAGATGTTTTAGAACCTGTTGAAATTCCAAAAGAGGAGAAAAAAGAGGAGAAAAAAACTAAATTTAGTTTTAGTAGTATGGATGATCTTTTTTAATCTTCAGTTATATCATTAAAAATTAAAAAAATTCTGAGTTATCTTTTTTTTTGAGGGTAGATTTTTCTTAAAATCTAAAAATCATAATTCAAATCTAATATTTTTGTTTTGATATTTAATAATCTGAGAAAAGTTTTATTTAGGAAAGGATAACGTTTTATGGTATGGTGTTGTGTAGGATTATGAAGCGATTTACTATCACTTTTTTTACAAGCCACAAATGCTCGAAAACCACTGAAACCCGCATACACAATACCATCTATTATGGATTGGGCTTTATTTATATGCTCTAAAAATTCCATTTAATAATTCCATCATTTCGTTAATTTCAATCATATTATTTTGTTGTAATTTTTTTAAAAATCTCTCTTGAACATATTTTTTATCAGCTATTTCTCCTTGATATTTTCTCTCTTTTTCTTCAAAGTCTTTCCATTGTATTGGAATTAGCTCATTATCCCTCATCAGAACATCTGAACCAAAATACATCTCGATTGAGCATGCATACCCATTTACATTCATTTTCTTTTTTCCTGTTGGCCCAACTGTTGGATATTTTTTAGCTATAGCAATATCAGGATACCTTAAAAATTTAATATTTGGTGGAACTGTAATAGATGTTAATTTTTTCATCTCCTTTAATCCAGCAGTATCATTGTCAAATAGTGCTATTATCGGATGTTTCACATTTGCAGCTGAGAATGATGTAATTAATTTCACTAAAGCAGAAGCACTGCTTTCTACTTTGTATTCATCAAAATCTATGAAATGATAATAGTCCTTTAAATGAGGAAATAATTTTGCAATACTATTTGATATAAACTCTACATCTGATTTTCCCTCTGTCAATATTATTATTTTTTCATAATCCACATTTTGTGCTTGTGATTTCTTTACCCAACCACCATTAATCACATCTGTTAAATCATACTCAACAATTTCGTTATCAGACATAACACTTAGGATTGAATATAAATGACTATCTAAAGACAAACCATATATTCCTAAGTCTTCTGATGTTAAACTTTCTCTCAAATTAGTGTTTAATTGTTCATATGTTTTTTCCTTTGAGTCAATGATATTTTTAATTTCTAACAAATATTGTTCGTATGTTATACCACTTAATGAAAAATCATAAAAACCTTCCTGTTGTGATATTTTTTTTGCTTGTTGAAAATCTCTCTTTGCTTTTTTTAAAGATGCTCCAAAAATTTCCAAACGGTCTTTACAAACTTTTACAGTTTGTTTAAAACCATTAAATTCAAAAATACCTTTTTTATTATCGTAAGCATCTCCCCATACTAATTTATTTCTTGTTGAGTATCTGCGTTTTTCACTTATAAAATCGTCAGGTAAGAAAATTAATTGGACAATTTCTTGGTAATACCAATTCTTGTTATTAAAAACTGGATAATCCGCAAAAATTATTTGTGAATAAGAACCCATTATTTCCTGTTAGTTTGTTGTTTGTCAGTCTTACCAGCAACATCAGAATATACGCATTGGGTATATTCTCTCAAATTAGAATGTTTTACGCATTGCGTATATTTTTTCCAATATATGCAACAATAAAATCATAAATATAATAAGTATAATAGAGATAAAAGGCAAGATAAAAAGGAAAAGAGGGTAAAAAAAAAGGGCCCTTTTCAGGGCCCCATATATAAGCTGGCAGTGATCTACTTTCCCACAGAGTCTCCTCTGCAGTATCATCGACGTTCTGGTCCT
>JAFGXH010000139.1 GCA_016936735.1 bacterium | reverse complement strand
GAGAGTTTTTTGAAAAATTAGAGAGAAAAAATATTAAAATTATTATTGATGGGAGTAATGTTGCTTGGAACTCTAACTCACAAAAAAATAGTGATTATCCAGAATTAAAAAATATATCCTTAGTTGTTAAAGCTTTAAAAAAACAGAATATTAATGATATAACAGTTATTATTGATGCAGCATTAATGCATAAAGTAAAAGATCCAGAGTTTTATAAAGAGTTTGAGGATATAATTCATAAAGCACCAGCAAAAATAGAGGCAGACTATTTTATTATTGATTTTGCAAGAAAGGGTTCTGGTTTAATTATTACCAATGATCAATTTAAAGATTGGAAAGAGAGAGACTCTTGGATTCAAGAGAATATTGATAGTATGCTTATACCATTTATGATTCTTAATAACTATGTCACATTTGGAAAAACATTTGATAACTCAAATAGTCTCTTAAATAAATATACTAAAAACACAAATATGACAACACAAGTGATTACTGATGATAACTCTACCTCAAAAGATAAGAAAGATATTTTACTTGAACTTTTTGATTCTCATCAGAAAAAAGGTGGGCTATTTTTAAAAGAGTTTGAACGATTATATATTGAAAAATTTGGAAATAGTTTTGAAAATTTTAATACATTCAAAGAGTTTTTAGAGTTTAACTTTAAAAATTTTGAGATAACATTTAAATTTAACAAACATAATCTATTTGTTAAAAAGAGGGTTTTCAGTAAAGACTCTTAAAGATGCCTCTTGATCTAAAATAAGCATTGCTCTTACATCATCTTTTGCTCTATGAAGTTTTTTTAATAGAGTTCTAACTGTTACCTCCTCCTCTACCTGTTCATTAATATATATTTGAAGAAGAGTTGAAACAGAGTGTTCTTTCTCTTTTTGAGCTAAATCTGCAATTTGATAAATTCTTCTTGTAACCTCCTCTTCATGGGAGAGAACCTCAACAAATATCTCCTCAATAGATAAATATTGAGATTTTGGTTTAGGTATTGAATCAATAATAGCATGAATCTCTTTATCATTAAGAAATTTAAAAAATTTAAGAGCATGTTGTTGCTCCTCTCTAAATTGAACCTGAAGCCAATTTGAGAATCCTGGATAATCTAACTCTTCAGCAGCTGAAGCCATACCTAAATATACAAATGCTGAATAGAACTCAAAATTTAGTTGTGAATTTAATAGTTCTGAAAGTTTTTTAGAAATCATAACATCCTCATAAAAATATCAAACTGATTCTATCATATTTTATAGTAATAAAACAATAGAATTACTATTTTCTACTCTAATATTTCATAAATATTGTTAAATATTAGATTTTTATGATATCCCTTAATTTTATTACTCTTTTATTTTTTGTAGAGTTTGATTTTGACTCTCCATAGCCTTATTTAAATTATCTGTATTAATTTTTGCTTTCTGGATAGTCTCTACTTTTTTCTTAGTAGACTCCTCATAGCCCTTTCTTGTTTTTTCACATCCAACAAAAAATCCTATCATAATAGGAATGATAAAATAAATGATGTTTTTTCTCCAAAAATCGATTTGCATTCAATACCTCCTCCATGTTCCTCTATAATCTGTTTTACCAAAAATAACCCTAATCCAGTTCCATAATTTTTGGTTGTAAAAAATGGCTCAAAAATATGCTCTAAATCATCCTCTCTTATGCCGATACCATTATCGGATATTACTATATCTAATCTATTTTCAACATAAATAATTGATATCTCTAAGACTCCATTTTGAGATATTGCCTCTATTGAGTTTTTTATTAAGTTTATAAAAACCTGTTTTAATCTATTCTCATCAGCATCAATAAATAGAGAGATTTCAAGTGGTTTAAATATTATAGATATTCTTCTATTTTTAAACTCTGCATCTAAAAACAGAAGAATTTGTTCTAAAAAAAGTGATATCTCAATTGGTTTTTTTTGAATTTTTGGATTTTTAGATAGTTGAAGATAGTTGTCAGTAATCTCTACAAGTCTTTCAATCTCTCTTTTCATAGAGTTAAATAGTGGTTTTATAGGTGTAATATCTATCTCATCCTCTATTATTTCTGTATTTAATACTATTGAGTTTAATGGATTTCTTATTTCATGTGCTATTTGAGCAGATAGTTTTCCTATTGCTGCCAATCTCTCAGACTGAATTAATCTATTTTGAATCTCTATCTCTTTTTGATATTGAGCTGTTAATTTGTCATTTTGTTTCTTTATTTGATTGTCTCTTGTTTTAAGAGTAGATATCATATGATTAAAAGAGTCTGAAAGAAGACCTATCTCATTATTTGCAGATATCTCTATTTTTTCTGGAAACTCCCCCTGTTCAACTTTTTTTATTGCATTAATAAGAGTTTTTATTGGGGAAAGAGAGAAAAATAGTAAAATTGCAATTATTATTGTTAATACAATTGCTAAAGAGCTTAAAATAATATGATAAACAACTGTTTCAGATTCTGCATGTTGAATTATTAGAAATTGATGAGATATTTTTTTTTCACTTTTTTTATTGATAAATGAGACTCTATTCGTTAATTTATCAAGAGAGTTAAGACACTCTCCAGCTAAATTATCACTCTCAATCTGTTTTTTACAATTATCAATAAATTCACTATAATATCTTTTTAAAATAGCTATATCCTCTGGTAAATCTTTCCAATTAAGAGGAATATCAATTTGAATAGACTTAAACTCTTTAAATACAGGATGTTGATTTGCTTTTGTTAAAAAGATTTTTGCATATGATTTTTTAAAATCTCCCTCTGAAAAATATTTTTGAACAAGCTGTCTATCACTCTCAATATGATTTTGTATTTTTGATATCTGATGCATTAAAGGAAGATAAATTTTATTAACAACAGATATCTGATTTTTGATTGTATTCAATTTTAAAATTATATAGAAGGTTGTGAATGAAAAAATTAAAATAACAATTATAAATCCAAGTGTAAGTTTAAAAGATAAATGATTTCTTAATTTCATTATTGTAATAAATAATTAATCATCAAATCCCATAAAATAGAGATTAAATGTTAAAAGTATAGTGTTATTGCTTCCTACAAATAGTTCTACAAAATTAACTGCAAAATCATCAGAACCACCATTATAAAAAAGAGATAAAGCAATACCAACAGTTTTTAAACTTTGTAATTCAGAATCATAATCACCAACATCACCATAATCTAAAGCATGAATAAATTTTGGTCCTATTGAAAATCCCATATCTTTTAAAGCATAAGAGTACATCATCTCAAATGAGTATCCCATAAAAGGGTATCCAAAAACCATCTCAAAATCAAAATAGAGTTTATGCATTGAGACAACATCCCAAGATTTTTTCTTCTCCCAAGAGCGAAAAAATCCAAATTTAAACATTGGCATAAAATTAACAATAAAACGATTATCCTCATCCTCTCTAAATTGCTTTCCTACACCAATAATATTTATTCCATAAAGAATCCCATCATCTTCATCATATGATATTCCAAGTTTTTTCTCTTCACCTCTACTTGTTAATCCCATTTTTATCTGGAAATCTTTATTTCCTGAAACAGTTATACTCTCTCTCTTTTTTGTATAATCTCCAGAACTATGATTACACTCAACTGTATGTTTTCCAAATGCTATATCTGTTAATCTAATAGGGGTAACACCCTTATAAACATCATCAAAATAAACAGATGTTCCAGAGATTGTATTTCCATTTTCAACACAATTTATTGAAATATCAGCCTTCTCTTTTAACTCTACAAAAAAAGTCTCATCTCTGCTTATATTAAATGTTTGAGTATATTCAGGAAATTTATTAGATCTAAATGAGATATTATAGTTTCCAGATTTCAATTTTGTTTGATATGGAGTTTTTCCTTTTAATTCTCCATTAATCAATATTTTTGCCTCCTCATTTGTTGTAAATTTAATATCAAAAATATCTTTTTTCAAATTAAATGTTTGAAAAGAGTCTTGTGTTAATAAAAATGATGTTTCATAAGGGGAAAATCCATCAAGAACAAGTTTTATTTTATATGTCTCATTATTAGCAAGTTTTATTTTTCTTGGAGTAATACCATAAGCCTCATTATTTATAAAAATTTGAGCACCTAATGGTTCAGAACGCAAGGTTAATTCACTTATATCAAGAGGCATCTCAAAATGAATAGATTCTGGTTTTAATACTGTAATAGTTTTCTCAACAGTTTTATATCCTCTTTTTACAACATATATTTTTCTTGTTCCCTCCTCAATCTGCAATTCAGAGGATGGACTTAATCCCTTATAGTTATTTAAAGAGTCAAAATATATTTTTGCCCCTTTTGGTTCAGAAGTAATTTGAATTGCATGGAATCTTGACTTTAAAACAATATTAACACTACTATTTCCCTCAACAGTAAAAGATCTTTTTTCCCCTTTAAATTTCTCTCCAGCATCAATACTGATTTTATATGTTCCAGCTTTCATAGAGAGTTTTAATGGTGTTGTTCCCCAAAATTCACCTGTAACATCATCATAAATCTCTGCACCTTTAGGTGTTGATGTTAATTCAACCTGATATTTACCCTCTGAATCTGATGATTTATTTTGAGTGATAACAGTAACAGAGGAGCTATCTTGAATATTTGTTGTATTAGTATTAGAGTTATTTAAATTCTCTTTTCCAGATAATGGAGATAGCTCTTTTATCATATTTTGACGAATAAAAAGGTCTAATTTTTCAATATCATCAAAACTTCCACTATATACAAATGTATTTGTTCCTATTTTTGCACCTGTTTCAACATCAAGAACAAATAGAACAAATCTGTATTTTTCGCTTGATGTTAATTCTGACACCTCTAGTTTGACTATTTTATTTGCAGCGAGCATTTTTCCTGTATCAACAAGACACTCATTATCATAACAGTCCTTTTTTCTCTGTTCAGCCTGCTCTTTAAGAGCCTCCTCTTGAGCTTGTGGATCAATTAGAATAAATCCAGATTTTGTAATTGCAGTTTCTGCAGCCCCTTTAATAATCTCCAATCCCTCTTGTGAAAGAGTGAATCTTTTAGGCTCTATTTGAAGAATCACAGTATTATTATCAGCAAATATTGTTGAAAAAATGGTAAACAAACTAATCATAAAGAGTGTATATCTCATAAAAACTCCAAAGATGAGTGTCTCAGTATAACATATTTCTTGAGTAAAAACAAATTAGATATTGTTTTTAAAACTATTTTTTTATGTGTAAAATATTATTGATATTTTTCTAAAATCCTTTGTAAATAATCCGATACAAATAGATATATTGGAGGAAAATATGGGTAAATCATTGAAAATATTAATAGTAGAGGATGATTACATTAGTAGAAACATATTAATGCATCATCTTTCAGAGATTGGTACTTGTGATATTGCTACAAATGGAAAAGAGGCTCTTGATATTGTCAAAATATCATTTAAACATGAACAAAAATTTGACCTTATTCTTCTTGATATAATGATGCCTGAGATGAGTGGTTTAGAGTTTTTATCTCATTTAAGAGGCTTAGAAGAGGAGTATGGTGTTAATGGTTTGGATAGAGTTAAAGTTCTAATGACAACAGCTCTTGGAGATACAGAGACAGTATTTAAGGCTTTTAAAGAACAATGTGATGGTTATCTTGTAAAACCAATAAAAAAGGAGCAGGTTTTTGAATTTTTAAAAAATTTAAAACTAATTTAGTTGCTTTTATTATTGGTATCAACTTTACTTTTTTTATTTTTATCCAGAAGATATCTTTGTTTCCACATTGTTATTAGTTCACTTAATTTGGCAGCCTTTTTAGGTGTTAAATATTTGAATATCTCTCCAACTCTCTCCTCTTTCAGACGAGTTAATACAGCAACCAAAAGAGACTCATCCATCTCTTCTGCTATTTTTGCTACATTTTTAGCCTTCATTGTATCAAAAACATTCATTAATTTAACAATTTTTTCGCTAATTTTATCAGACTCATCTGTTGAAAAAGATTTTATATTTGCAGAGATCATATTCTCATATTTTTCAATCTCTTTTTGTAACTCTAAAATCTCTTTTTTTAACTCAGAAAGGGAATTCTCTTTTAAAATAGCTGCCTCTTCTCTATTCTCAAGCTCATCTCTGATTGACTGAAGTGAATTAAAAAACTCTTTATTTGGTTCAATATCTCTTAATCTAAAATCCTCTACTTCAACTTTTTTACTCTCTATCTCAACTTTTTTCTCCTCCTCTTCTGCAAATAGAGTAGAGGAAATAATAAATAGAAATAGTATATATTTCATAAAACCTCGAAATAATATATATCTGCTTAATCGACTAATATTACAAAATCATTAAATTTCAGTATGTTATAGATTTTTAATCAATTAATTATCCTAATTTTCTAATCTATTTATAAAATAGTAGATAAAATATTTTCTATCTTTATAAACACTAAAAAATATAAAATAGTAGATTTGAATTCAAGATTTTTAGAGTTTTAAGAAAAATCTACACTCAAAAAATAGTTATTAATAGAAGCCAGCAATAGTGCGAATTTTAGTCATTGTTTTTTCAGCTATATCTCTTGCTTTTTTTTCACCTTCAATAAGATTTTTTTCAATATATGATGGATCTTGAATAAATTGATTATATTTTTCTCTAAATGGAGATAAAAATTGATCCATTTTTTCAAAAAGAGCCTCTTTTGCATGACCCCATCCCATTCCACCAGCAAGATATCTCTCTTTTAACTCATCCTGTTCAATCTTATTTGAAAACAGTTTAAATAGTGTAAAAATTGTGCATCCCTCTGGATTTTTAGGCTCCTCAACTGCTTGAGAGTTAGTAACAATTTTCATAATGGTTTTTCTTAAATTTTTTGAAGTAGCAAAAAGAGGAATAACATTTTGGTAGCTTTTACTCATTTTTCTACCATCTAAACCTAAAATTAACTCTGTTGACTCCTGAATAAGTGGTTTAGGGACTCTTAATATCTCTTTTTGATAGTGATAGTTTATTGTTTGAGCAATATCTGCCG
This sequence comes from bacterium, assembly GCA_016936735.1. Taxonomy (GTDB): domain Bacteria; phylum UBP6; class JAFGXH01; order JAFGXH01; family JAFGXH01; genus JAFGXH01. Next base: position 13,086 of record JAFGXH010000139.1, on the reverse strand, counting down.
CTATCTCAATATGCTGTTTTTGATCTTTCCCAACAGGAACTAGATCTGTATCAAAAAGGAGAATATCTGCTGCCATCAATATTGGATATGTATATAATCCCATATTCACACCATCATCTAAATCCCTCTCCTCTTGGGTATTTTGAGCAACAACTGCTTTATAAGCATGAGCTCTATTCATAAAACCTTTTGGAGTAAAAGCACTTAAAAAAGTTGTTAATTCAAATGTTTGAGGAACTCTTGATTGACGATAAAAAAGTGTACTCTCTGGATTTAACCCAAAAGCTAACCAAGTTGCTGCAATCTCAAAAGTTAAACGCTTTAACTCTTTTGGCTCTTTCATTGTGTTAAGTGCATGGTAATCTGCAATAAAATATCTTGCATCATAATCATTAGCAAGCTCTAATGCTGGTTTTATTGCTCCAAAATAGTTTCCTATATGTGGTGTTCCTGTTGGTTTTATTCCTGTTAATGCAACTGGTTTACCCATTTTAAAACTCCTATACAATAAATCTACTTTTATAATATTTTAAGATATTTTTCAATTCAATAGTTTTAATCAATAGTAGATGTTGTATTTTTATAGCTATCTTTCTGTTTTTTTATCCAAATTGATAATTTTTTTGATAACTCATATAAAATCTCTGGTGATTCAGAGGATAAATCATTTTCTTCTCCAAAATCATCTTGAATATTATATATCTTTTTAATATTTTGTTTATAGAAATAGATTATTTTATATCCCTTATAAATCATTGAATACTCCTCTTTACCATGTCGATAACTCATTGAAAAAACAGGAGGATTTTCACTATTACCAATCCTATCAAAAAGAGATATTCCACTTAACTCTTTCCCATCTGGTAAATCAATATTAAGATAGTCTAATAGTGTTGGAAAAATATCAATATGAGCAACCTCTTGCTCTATAATCTGTGGTTGCATATCAGGAAATCTAATCATAAGAGGAACCCAAATCTGGTCATTATATAAAGCTCTTCCATGTTTATCATAACCATGATCTCCAAAAGCCTCTCCATGATCTCCTGTAATAATAATAATGGTGTTATCATAAAGATTTTTCTGTTTAAGATAATCAAAAAGCTTTCCAACATATATATCTGTATAATGTATCTCATTATCAAATATATCTATAACAGAGTCACCAAAATCTTTTCCCTCATCTCTTTTCACATAAGAGTCATGTGGATCAAAAAAGTGAAGCCACATAAAAAAAGCTTTATCTTCAGGAATAGTATCTATCAATTTTGTTGATTTTTCAAAAATTGATCTTGAGGTCTCCTGTTCAAAAGCAATCTCCCCTTTTGTACTAATTAATGATATATCCCAATTTTCAAATCCCTGCTGAAATCCAAAATTAGGTAAAAAATATGAGTGAGTCGTTATTCCAGCAGTATAGTATCCATTACTATTTAAAACCTCTGCAAGAAGAAGATTCTCCTCTTTTATTGGTAAAAATCTTTTATAATCTTTCCAAAATATCTCAGTTGTGTATTTTGATGTCATAAAACTTCCTATTGCAGGAAGTGTATTATTTCCTTGTGAAAATGCTTTTTTAAAAAATAGAGAATCTTTTGAGAATTTTGTTAAATTTGGTGAGGTCTCTCGTCTATAACCATAGGAATCTAAATGGTATGGAGTTAAACAATCTATAGTTATTAAAAGTATATTATATTTTTTGTTATTATTGATACTATTGAACTTACTGTTTTTGTTTGTATCTAATTTACTAGTTTCTAAAGCTATCTCTTCTTGAGAATTAGTTTTATTGTTGTTATTTTCATCATTTTTATTTATTGATGAATCTATCAACTCAGTTGAGTTTATTTTATTGTTTATACTTTGTATAGATTCTTTATCTTTATTTGATGCTATAGGTTTGGAATCTATTTTATTATCCATTATATTCTCTTTATTCATATAATTGGCAATAAAAATTCCAATAATCAATACTAAAACTGTAGCAGATTTTAATGGCACAATCCATTTTCTAAAAATAAGTAGATATCTAATTATATATAGTAGTAAAAATAGAGTAAATATAGTTAAAAAATAGTGATAATATGTTAATATATCGCTCCCAATAAGTTTTAATTCAAGGTATATAAGAAACAGATTTAATAAAATAATAAGGATATCTAAAAATCCTAACTCTGTTTTAAAATAATGAATTAGTATTGGGATAGATATTGTAAAAAATGTGATTAATGCAATAATAGATAGAGTTATTGCTAATGAAAAAAATGTTTTACTATGAATTTGTTTAGATATTGTCTCTATAAAAGCATAATTTATTACAGAAAAAACATTAAAATATAAAAGAAAAAATAGCATAGATTTTAATAAAACAGTAAATCCTCTACTTTTAGATAACATTACTATTTGCATTGTTGGATATAATAAAAATAGAATAACATAAAAATGAAAGTTATCTCCAACAATAGATGTTTTATAAACAAAAAATATATATAGAATAGTTATAATTAAATTAATAAGAAATGGATTTCGTTTCTTCATAGTCTACTTCCATCGGAATTGTTATTTTTTGGTCTAAATAGAGTTTAGAGTATGTTGATAGTAATCTAACTATTTTGTGAGCATAGTTTCTTGATTCTGAAAACTCAATTTGGTCAATCATCTCTATTAAAGAGAGCTTTTCATCTTTATGTTTTTTTAACCAAATACTCATATTATGAGGACCACCATTATATGATGCTGATGAAAAGGGAATCTGATTTTTAAATCTTTTTAATAGTTGAGAAATATAATAGACTCCAAATCTTATATTATCATCAGGATTAAAAAGATCATAACTCTCTACATTTAGTGATTCAGCTATTTTTTTTCCTGTTTGAGGCATTATCTGCATTAGTCCAATTGCACCAGCAGAGGAGACAACCTCTGGATGAAAAATAGACTCAGTCTCCATTATTGATAATACTAAAAATGGGTTCACATCAAACTCTTTAGAGTATTTGTCAACTGCCTCAAAATATGCTAATGGATGAAACATTTTATAATATATTGATTTATCATCTTTTCTAAAATATTGAAAATGTCTATTAAGAATTAAATATATGTAATAGTAGTTTTCAGTTGTAATAAAGTAGTTTAAAAACTGTATAAATATTTTCTCTTTAATAGGCTTTATTTTAGATTTTAACTCAAGCTCCTCTTCTGTTAGATTTTTCTCTTTCTCTTTATAAAGTATTTTATAAAATTTTAAATAAAGAGATATTATTATATCCTCTACTGGAGGATAAATACCTATAGAGAATCCCTCTTTTACCATCTCAATCTCTAAACTCTCTGGTAAAAATTTCCACAATTGATTTCCGATATAATTTTTAGATAAGTCTAGTTTTTTAGATGGAGTTATTTTTTGATATTTACTATACTCTCCCCATTTTTTAGGGGAGGATGTTAAGTTATCTTTTAAAAAAAATCTTGAATACAGAGTATCCTCTCTATCTTTAAAATATTTTTCTGAATCACTATTTGGAGAATAGAAATGTGCACTATTTTTTAAAGACCAGATTTTTCTCATTTTTTCAATAATTTCAGTTTTTTTCTCTTTTGATTTTTCATTTTTAAAAATAAGCCATAAAGCCTTGGGATACTCTGGATACCATTTAGGAATCTCATCAATAAGAGTATATAATGTTTCAAGACCACTATCAATTAAACCATCCTCTATTTGATAAACCCCTTTTCTAAATTTATAATAGCTTTTTTTATTTTTTGGTAAAATTGATAACTCTAATATTTTTTCATAATTCTCTATTCGTTTTGAATTTTTTTTATATTTATGATATAAAAGTGCTTTTTGATATAATATATCAAATATCTCATCCTCTGTTAAATCCTCTATTTTTAGAGCACTATCAAGAAAACTCTCTTTTATATTCAACTCATCTTTTTTATCTACAGCTATTGAAAAATACTCCTGAATAATAAGATGAATTCTTAAATCCCCTTTTTTTAAAATCCCTTTATCATCACCATATTTTTTTTTAAAATAGTTTAAAGATTCAATAAACATCTCTTTATTAGTTCTTCTTAAAAGAGATAATCTATAATAAAAACTATTTACATCATTCTCATTCAATTCATCTAAAAGATTTTCTGGTTGAACAGTTTTTAGTTCATTTATAAGTGATTCTGATAAAAATTCATCATACTCTAATAAAATTAATGCTGGGAAAAATTTTTTTGTTGATAATTTATAATTTTGATATGCCTTCATATAGTTTAAAACTCTTTTTTGAGATAATGATAGATTTTTATCATCAAAAAATTGAGTATACTTATCCATTCTAAAAAGAGCTCTTTGCTTTATTTTATCAACCTCTTCTAAAAATATTGAGTCTGAATATTTTGTTTGAAATTTAGCAATTGAGGATAATAAACCTGATTTATTTTGATAAAATAAAGTTTTTAAAAGTAAAAAATCAGACCACTCTGTTTTTTTTCCACCTAATTTCCTACACTTATAAAGTGCGTTTTCTGCTTTGTCTAAAATATTATTTTCATAATAAAAAATTGCTAAAGGACAATTTACTATATTACTCAAATTTTGATTCTCTATTTGAAAAAGTATCTCTTTATTAAAATCTGATTGAAGCAACTCTTTTTGAAAAGATTGATCTAAATTTAGTATTGAAAATAAATATACTATTAATATCATAATCCTCTTTAATCAAGTAGTTATCTATTTTATTAATAACTAACTAATATAGAGATTAACATAATTGTTAAAATTACTCAATTTTTTAGTTATAGCTTTTATAAAATCATATTTTTTTGATATAACAAACTACTTCGATTAAATCAATTGAAAATGAAAATAGTTTTCATTTTTTACTTGACATCTATTTTAAAAATATATATTCTAAAAATGTAGGTGATGGAGAATATAATATGACACTCACACAACTAAAAGATGGGGAATATGGAATAATTAGAGTTATTAATGGTAATGATCGTTTTAAACATAGATTGTGTGAACTTGGCTTTTTAAGAAATTCAGAAATAAGAATGGTTAGAAAAGCCCCATTTAATGGTCCTTGTATTATTGAAATCAAAGGTTATACACTTACAATGCGTCAATTTGATGCAGAACAAATAGAGATAGAACAGAAGTAGTTTTTATGTTTAAAATAAAATCAATAATAATTGAAAAAATTGAGTATCAGAATTGTTATAGACTTCAAAAAACACTTCAAGAAAAAGTTATAGAAAACTCATCAGAACAGTATATTCTATTTTTAGAACATCCACATGTTATAACAACTGGAAAACGTGGTTTCCAAGATTTATTAAAATATCCTAAAGAGTATTATAGTCAAAATGGAATAAAGTTAATAGAGACTGATAGAGGTGGATTAGCAACATACCATGGAAATGGTCAAATTGTTGTATATTTTATTTTAAACTTAACATTTTTCTCCTCTGGAATTAAGCAGTTTGTATCTCTTATTGAAGATGCAATAATAGATTCTCTTGCAGAGTTAGGAATAAAAGCATCTAAAAATAGTGATTATAGAGGTATTTTTTGTGGAGAAAATAAAATATGTTCTGTTGGAATGCAGGTAACACATGGAGTTACAACACATGGAGTTGCATTAAACAATCAAACAGATTTATCATATTTCTCTTTAATAACACCTTGTGGAATAGTTGATAAGGGTGTAACCTCAATAGAGAAAGAGTTATCACAAAAATATGAATTTAATGAGATTGTATCTATTTTAATAAAAAATTTATCCATCTATCTAAAAACAGAGATTAGTTAAAAAATATAAAATCTAATAACACCAATATTGCATAATCAACTAGCCATAAAGTAATTGAAACTTACAGTGTATAAAAAGAAACCTCTAAAAATGCAACAAATGTTTGATTTTAATAAAAGTAGCCTGTTTATCTCTATTTCTTTAAATAATAAATAACTAAATGGATAAATTTAAGATAAATCGATTTTAAGATTGGTATCAATTTTACTTGATTAATATATGAGATATCCTTTCTATAGCTGTTAAAACTATTTTAGCATGATCAAAAGCAATTCCATTAGCTTCAATAACTCTATACTCCTCTTTTTTATTAAATTTTAGTTTTTTAGTAGTTTTTTCTACAATGGATGACAAAATAGTATCATTGTAAGTTAATTTTAGATATATTTTCTCTACTATAATATTTAATTCTTGATTCTTTGAAACAATCTCTTTACTAAAAGATATATTAAAAACTTTTGAATCAATTGCATCATCACCAAACAGTAGAGGAATATTCTGTTTTTCAATAACTCCTAAAAATGAACATGAGACTATCCAACCACGTGGATCACGTTTTGGTTCACTAAATAGTTGAAGTTGAGATAACTCAATATTATCTAAACCACACTCCTCTTTAAGCTCTCTATAGGCTGCCATCTCAGCAGATTCATTAGCTTTCACAAAACCTCCAGGAAGAGCCCAACTATTCATGAAAGGATGCTCACCCCTTTTTATTAAAACAATAGAGAGAGAGTTTTCCATATTTTGATTAGAATCTACTAAAATAGAGACAATATCAACAGCTAATGATGGTTTTTCATACTCTTTAATGTTATATACTTTTAAAAACTCTAATTCACCACTATCAAGATTAATTTTGCTTTTTTCATAAAGCTCTAATAACTCTTTTTTTGATCTATCTGAATAAAAAAGTGGAATTACCCCATTTATGTAGTCAGAGCCACGAGAGGTAAGATATACTCGATTATCTTTTATCTCCATTAATCTATTTTCAATAAGATACTCAATCTCATTTTTAAAATGCTCTAAAAAAGATATTTTAAATCTTTTTTGAAAAGCATCTAAATCAACAAAACCAAAATAGAATGCAACAGATATCATTTTTGCAATAGATTCTGCCTCATCTAAAGCATAAATATCCTGAATAGGAAATAAACCATTCTCTATTTTCTCTCTATATTTTGAAAGCTGTTTAGAGGCTGCACCATCATTATATGATAGATAATTAACCCCAAAAGATTGAGCTCCTAATCCTAATCCAAGATATGGAACTCCATTAATAACACGTTTAGTCAAATAATCACTTGTTCCATAATCTCCATCAACTCTACTAAATGTATTTTTACCAGGATTAGCATAATAACCATTATCTAATAGTATTTTATATGCCAATCGATATTGTGTTATTGCTTTGTATAGAGATACTCCTCCAGCCTCCTTCTCTATTTTAGTTCCTTTATATCGATTTCTATATAGTGTTATATATTCAGGCTTTAAAGCAATAGTATAATATATGGTATTTTTAAAGTCACTATCATCTTGATGAAGAAAACCATACATTAAATCTATATTAAACATACTATAACCAGCTTTTCTAATATTCCAAACAGCTTTTTCATATATATGAGTTGTTCCCTCTCGTCCTAAATCATTTAATAATTTTTCAGATATAGTTTGAATACCCATACTTATTCTTTTATATCCCATTTTATATATTGCCTCTATTTTTTCTAGCTCTTTAGCTGCAATAATTGGGGTTGTTTCAATACTAAAAATAGTATCATCACTAAAATTAAATGAGTTTTTAAGAGAGTCTGTTATTTTCTGAATATTTTCAATAGATAGTTTTGTTGGAGTTCCTCCACCCATATCATAACCAACAATTTTTTTTGTTTGTAGAATTTTTTTATACATATCAATCTCTTTTAATAAAAGAGATACATACTCATTTTCAATAATATCTTCGCTATTCTCTAAAACAACATATTCGCAAAATTTACATCTTGTTTTACAAAATGGAATATGAATATAAAGACTTAATTCATCTGTTTTCATCCATTCAGATTGTAATAAATCTCTAATTTCAGACTCTGTTTTTATTCTAAATGATTTAAATGATAGTGGTGTTAATGGATATGCAGTATTTGCATAATGGTGATATTGTAATCCTGTTTCAAATATTTTTTCAACTTTCATTTAACACTCTAAAATAGTTATAAACAATATAGCAATATTTTTATAAAACTGTCAAATATATCTTTTTTGCTGTAACTATTTAGTAAAATTTAGATTTTAGATAATTTTTTTTTAATGCCACTATTGTAGAGTAGGATTTGAAAAACAAGATAAAAAATAGATTAATATTTTAATAAACTATTAAAGTTTTCCAAGAGTCTTTTTTAATTTTAAATATGATTGATTCAATTTTAATCTCTCTGAAACTAAACTTAAATTGGTAAGTTGTACAATTTTTGTTGAATCTAATACATCTATATTTTGAGCAACACCTAGTTTATATGACTCCTCTGTTAACTCTAAACTTTTTTTTGCTAGCTCGATCTCTCTTTCAATTTTTTTCAAAGTTAATTCATGATTCTCAATCTCTATAATTATTGATTTTATCTCCTGTTTTAAATCATCCTCTATTGCCATTTTTTGAAATTTTATCTCTCTAATTTTTGATTTCTCATTTTTAATATCTTTAAATCTCATTCCACCTTCATATATTGGTATATTTAGAACAAAATTTATATTCCAAGAGTCATGTTCACCAGTAAAACCTGTTGCACTATTCCAATTCCAACCTGCTTGAAGTGCTAAATTTGGATAAAACTGCATATAAACATTATCAAGCATGTGATTTTCAATTTCGAGTTGAACATCTTTAAGTTTTAACTCTTTTCTATTTGCTTTTGCTATATTAAGAAACTCATCATAAGTTTTAATATCCTCTTTAAATGTTATTGGAACAATTAAAAACTCTTCACTATCAAGCCCCATCATAACTGCTAATGTTGATTTTAACTGTCTTATTGTTCCTAATGTTTGTTGCTTTTGTGTCTCATTTCCTGCAAGCTCAACCTCTAACCTTAATTTTTCGATATCAACAACCTCTTTCATCTCAAGTTTTGCTTTTATAAGCTCAAGATGTGCTAATAGATTTTTTTCAGTTAATTCATTTACTCGAATAACCTCCTCTAACATTAGAATATTTATAAATATCTCTCCAACAGCCTCTTTTATTGTAAGTTCTGCTATCTCTTTTGATAATGTTGAGATATCTTTTGATTTTTTTGCAACTTTAACAAGAGGTAATGCTCTTAAATTCAAAAGAGTATAGTTTAAATTTGCACCAAATGAGTAGGTATATTTATCTGTAATTGTTATTTTACCAACATTTGGCATTGTCATTGCTGTCTCTTTATCATTAATTGTATATCTGCCATTTGCAGATACTATTGGCTGTAGAAATGTATATGATTTCTCAATTAAGATATCTGCTTGAGCAATCTGTTCCTCTATCTCTTTCAGTTTATAGTTGTGATCAAATATTTTTTTCACAATATCTTGATAAGTATAGTTTTTAGATTGTGAAAAAATAGATGTTGATAAAATAAGTAGAATTAAAACAATTTTTTTCATGTTGTTTCCTTAAAAATATTAAAAATTAACAAAAAACAAAAATGTTTTTTGAAGTCAGTCAACTCAAAAAAAATAACGATTTTTAAAAAAAAGTCAATCCTTATTTTTCAATATAGTTAATAGTATTTATATTTAAAGGTTTTTAGTGCTATTTTATATATTTTTTTTACCAACAAAATCTATTTTTTTGTCTCTAGTTTATTTAATAGGTTCAAATATATTCTTTCAACATCCTCTACTTTTTCAAAATAAGTTGAGAATTTTGGAGTTGAAATTGCTGATAGAATATTAAGTATCTCTCTAAATAAATGCTCCACTCTATTTTTTTTAGGTGTTAAAAAAATTATACTAAATATAGTTTTAATAACTGTTTTCTCTTTTGTTTTAATAATCTCTTTCTCAAGACTATTTTCAAACTCTCTAACTCCATCAATTCCACCAGTTTTATAAGAGTCTATTAGTCCATTCATTTTTTTATCTAAATCATCATTTATTAATTTAAAAAATAGCTCCTTTAACTCCTCTTTTGTTTTCTCTGATTCAGCTATTTTTATAATAAAAGAGCCAAAATCCTCATTTAAGCTACTCCATAATTCATCATTATAGAGTTTGAAGAAATCAAATTCCCCTTTTAAAGCCTTTATTATACTCTCTTTAAAGCTCTCTCTTGTTTTTAGCAACTCATAAAATATTTTAATATCATTTTTTGAAAATTTTTTGTAATTATTCTCAAGATATTCAAAAAATGTTTTCTCCATTGATACTGCTGAGATTTCAGAAACTAAAGAGTATTCAACTCTTGTAAGATAAATCCATTTCCAAATAGATTGGTAGTATAATATTGCAGTTTTTATATCTCCATTCTCAAATTTTAAATGAGCCATAAGAAGAGCTAATCTAAAATAATGAATATTTGAAGTAACCTGTATCATCTCTTTTGAAACAGGAATAGATATAACATCTTTAGTATCAATTTTTATCAAAAATTGAATAAAATTATCTATTTTTTTTGAGTTTTTTAATAAAAAATCCTTTATATCTTTGGGTATTTTATAATTTACATCTGTTATATTTTTAAAATTGCTATTTATAGGGGAGTTTTCAATTCTAACTAAAGATTTTTTAAACTCTTTAATATCATCTATTAAATCTCCAAAAATAGTAGATGTTATTAAAAATAGGATAAATATAGTTTTTTTCATTATTTTCTCCTTAAAATAAAAGTTTTATAAACACATTTTAACTAAACTTAAAAATAATGTCTATATTTTAGTGATAAATATTTTTATTCCTTAGAAATTTTTCAGTTTTTAAATAGTTTTTATAAAAAATAAAAAATATATATGAAAATTAGAGAGTCCTTGACAAAAAAATATAAATCTAATAAAATGTTGCAACTAGAATGGGGAGTTTATGAATCAAATAAAAGATGAACAGAAAATAAATGTTTCAATAACAGATGATATTGCAGCAGGAAAATACTCTAATAATGTTATGATTCATGTTGGAAAAACTGAGTTTGTATTAGATTTTGGAGTTTTTCAACCTCAACTTAAACAAAATAGAGTACAAAGTAGAGTTATTCTTCATCCAGATACAGCAAAGGCACTTTTACAAACACTTCATAAAACAATAGTTGTATATGAACAGAGTCAAAATTCAACCGAAAAAAATGATAGAGAGATATTACAATGAGTTATCAAGTTATTGCTCGAAAATGGCGTCCTCAAACATTTGATGAGATTGTTGGTCAGTCCCATATTGGAACAACATTAAGAAACTCAATAAAAAATGGTAGGGTTGCTCATGCCTTTATTTTTACTGGAGTAAGAGGTGTTGGAAAAACAACTACTGCCAGAATTCTTGCAAAAGCAATAAATTGTGAAAATAGTGTTGATGCAAACCCTTGTAATAGATGTAAATCATGTATTGATATTCAAAAAGGCACTCATATTGATGTAACAGAGATTGATGGTGCATCAAACACAGGTATTGATGATATAAAAGTTTTAAGAGAGGCTTCAAGATATTTACCATCTCAAAGCAGATATAAAATCTATATTATAGATGAGGTTCATATGCTTTCAGAAAAAGCTTTTAATGCTCTTTTGAAAACATTAGAGGAACCACCAGCTCATGTAAAATTTATATTTGCAACAACAGATCCTCATAAAATACCAATAACAATTCGCTCAAGATGTCAGGTATTTGATTTTAAAGCAATATCACCTTTAGAGATATCACAACATCTTCAACATATTCTGTCTTCAGAGGGAATTGAGGCAACAGAGGAGGCTTTATATCTTATTGCAAGGAAAGCAGAGGGAAGTATGAGAGATGCTCAATCTCTTACTGATCAAGTTATTGCTTTTGCTCAAAATCATATAACAAAAGAGGATGTTTTAAATGTTTTAGGCCTTACTGATACAGAGGAGCTTTTTAATACTGTAGATGCAATTGCTAAAAAAAATATTCCTCAACTTATTCATCAAACAGAGAAACTTATCCATTCAGGAATAAGTCTGTCTCACTTTTATAAAGAGCTTATAAATCATTTTCATATTCTTCTTATGGTAAGAACTGTTTCTGAATATGAGGAGATTTTAAAAATACCTAAATTTGAGTTAGAGAACTATGTTAAGCAGGCAACTCTTTTTAATGACTCATTTTTCTATCTTTATGAGATTCTATTAAATGGTTTTCAGGAGTTAAAAATAAGTCAATTTCCAAGAATAACTTTTGAATTTAAACTTATTCAACTTGCAAAATTTGAACCAATAACTCCATTATCAGATATTCTTAAACTTTTAGAACAGTTATCCTCTTCAATTGAAACCTCTCCTGATTTAGGAGAGATTCCAATAAATATTTTCAATAACTATAGTTTTCAAACAGAGTTAAGTTTATCAGATAAAAATCTACCTCAAAAAAATATTATAAAACAGAGTATACCAACAGCAAATAACTCTACTGAAAAAAAAAATGACTTAAATCATAAAGAGTTAGATAATACTCTAAATATCTCTGAAAAAAATATAGATTCAGAAAAAAAAAATAGCTTAAATACAACAAATTCTATTATTTCTGAAAAAGATAAATTATTAGAAAATAGTGTTTTAATTGAGCAAACTAATAATATTAATAACTCTATTCCTATAATAGATGTTATTAAAGAGCCAAATAGTTCTATAAAAAATGAGAGATTAGATACCTCTTTTGAAAAAGATAGTGATTTTGAAGAGTTGATTAATTTTGAAAAAAAGTATTCACCATTTTTTAAAAATCAGGATAATGCCGTTTTTAGCTTTTTTTATGAAAAAGCTAAAATATCTATAAATGAGTCTGAAAATGAGTGTTTTTGGACTCTACCAACAACAGCTGAGAGTATTATAGATTTATATGGTGATTTTAGAAAAATATTTGGAAATTGGTTAAATAAAGAATTAATTATCTCATTTAGTGATTTTTCAAATGAGTTATCTTTTGAAAATCAGAAAGAGAGATATATTCAATATGTTTTAAAACAGGAGAAAAAAGAGATTCTTGAGTTACCTGAAATTCAGAATCTTAAAGATAGATTAAATCTTATGGTTGATGATATATATAAGAAAAAATAGATATTAAT
>JAFGXH010000138.1 GCA_016936735.1 bacterium | reverse complement strand
TAATAGGGAAGTAGTTATAGCTAATAGGGAAGTAGTTATAGCTAATAGGGAAGTAGTTATAGCTAATAGGGAAGTAGTTATAGCTAACAGGGAAGTAGTTATAGCTAATAGGGAAGTAGTTATAGCTAATAGGGAAGTAGTTATAGCTAATAGGGAAGTAGCTATAGCTAACAGGGAAGTAGTATATTTTTTGAGGGAAGCAGTATATTTTTTGAGGGAAGCACTATATTTTTTAAGGGAAGTACTATATTTTTTGAGGGAAGTAGTATATTTTTTAAGGGAAGTACTATATTTTTTGAGGGAATTTTATTTATATTGTTTTAATCAATATCTGCAATAGATTCAGACATCTCCACAAGAAAGTTCTCTTTTGTGTTAACTTGAGTTTTACTGTTTGTTATTTTTAAAACATCAACTTTCAAACTCATTGCTCTATCTTTTGTTGCCCCTATCTCTGTTTCTCCAAATGTGTGAGTTGTTATCTTCTCCTCTTTTTCGTTTCCAAAAAGAGATACTGTTAATATGAATAAAGATGCTATCAGGATTACTCGCATATCTACCCCCCAAAAATAAGTGATATTAGATTATAACAAATGTTTTAAATAATGCTACAAAAATCAACTCTTTTTAACCCATTTGACTAAAATAATTGATGAGAAAAGATGAAATAGTACAAATAGAGATGTTATCAGCAGAGCATAATTAAAATACTCTCTGTTTTGAAGAGCTAAAAATAGATCTGTTGATAGTGTTGTTGTTTTGTTTGGTTTTATTCCATCAGAGATAGTTGATAACTCTAAAAAATATATAACAGGAATAACAATCCCTATTGATTGTAGTACAAGATGATTTATTGGTTCCATCATTTTATGAAAATATAGTGGTAGTATTATTTTAAATATCATAAACTCTTTAGATGCTCCAAGTGCTAATGATTGCTCAATAACCTCTTTCTCAATCTGCTCTAATCTATTTATAAATTTTATTGTTATAACCGGATAAAGAGTTGTTGATACAATTAATATCACAAATGATGGAGTGTTTTTATATTGTAAAATAGCAATAAATACTAATGTAAAAACAACAACAGGTGTTTTTGATAAAATTCTTAAAACCAATCTCATAAAGAATCTATATATCTCAGATTCACTATAAAAACAGAAATATACTGCTGTTAAAAATGAGAGCGGTAATGTTATTGTAATAAAACCAGATATTAAAAAAGCACTTCCATGAAGTGATGGGAAAAAATGAATCTGATTATAACTATTATCAATATTTAAAAGTGATATAGAGAATAGTGCCCCCATTATAATTGTAAATCCAACTATAAATCCAATAACAATTAGGGTTGTTATTCTAGAAAATAGATCTCTATTCATATTTTTTCCATATAATATATCTAATCACATCAATAATATTTATCATTACAAAAAGAAAGAATGCCATAATATATAGTTGTGAAAAACTTTCTGAGTTATCAATAAGAGATAGTGCAATATATTCACTTATTGTTTGATGGCTTGAGTTTGTATAGTGTGAAACAAATATAAAAATTATAGACTCTCCAATTACAATAGATATTGACCATAAAAATATTGTTATTAACTCAAATCTTAATAGTGGTATAAAAAGATATATAAATGTTTGTAATGGTGAAAACCCTAATGATGAGGATACCTCTTTTAACATTGGATCTATCTTTTTCTGAACAAAAAAGTGTAGCTTCAATACAATAAATGGAATCAGCATAAAAGAGAATGTTATTATAAGTATTATATAGTAACTAACTAAATGAAAATACTCTAATAGTGGAATAAAAAACATAACCCCAATTGCTGCAAATATTATTGATGGAGTTACAGATAACATCTTATTTAGTGTATAGAATGTTGTTGATACTCTGGTTTTCCCTTGATAATAGAGATAGAAAGAGATTAGAACTCCAATAGGAAAGGCGATAAGAGTTATTAATATAGAGTTTAACATAGAGTTAAATAGTAGATTTTGAAAAAACTCCCTAATATAATATGCAGTCTCAATATGTTTAAATGTTTGAAAAATTAAAACAGATATTATAGAGGCTATTAATAAAAAAGGGATAAAAGAGACAACTCTTAATAGTAGTAAAAAAAATCTCAATTATCTAAATCCTATATAAGTAAAGTTAAAATCTTCTATCCTCATTAGCTTTTATTTTATCTATCTCAATACTAAGCTCTTTTTTTTGAAGATCTATTGTATAGTTAAATAGAGATGAAAATATTTTTTTTGCATCATAATATGATGATATTCTTACTTGTCTATCTTTACTTTGTAATCCATCTAAAACCCAATCTTTTCTGGTTTTATATTGATTCTCTTCCCACCATTTTAACCATTTTTTATTTGAATCATCAAAATCCTGTTTTGTTATCTCAAATAGAATTGTTGCAATATTCTTTTTAACTATTTTATCAGCTTTCCAAATCTCTAAACCATCAATTAATATTGGAACAAAAAGCTCATCTCTTAAAATTCTTACAGCATTTAACCAATCAATTATAATTGCTCTTAAATTTGAGTGCATTGCTGACTCAAATTTATATTTAATTTTTCCATAAGATTGAAATAGTCTATGATTTTCAAGAGCCTTAACCGCAACAGATGCAACTTTTTTATCTGGATCAGTTACTCTTTTTATTAACTCTAAAATAATCTCTTCAGATTTAACCTCAGTAAAAAGATATATTGCATAAAATCTTTTAAAAGAGTCATTATGATAGAAAAACTCTTTTAACACAGATAAATCAACATCACTCTGTATATTATGTAATAGATATAGAATTGGCCCATGATTATAAACTGGATATGTATAGTTATAGTAATCCATTGAGTTTACCCATATTGGACCAGGAAACTTATCAAAAATCATTTTAAAGAAATGATGGGTATATATTTTAGGATTTCCATTTTTAACAATCTCATCAATATCACTTGGTTTTGAACTCTCAAGAATTGTAAAAAATGTTGTTAATTTTTGCTCATAATAATCATCCTCTGTTGGAGGCTGTTTTTTATCTTCAACATATGTCTCAATAGTTGCATTTCCTTGAAATTCAACCTCATCTTCAGAAAGATTTAACTCTATTGTTGGTGGAGATTTTTCAAATACACCAATCTCAATATCAACAGAGATATCACTATCAGAATCATCAACATCAATTGAGATATCCTCTGATTCATCTATTTCAACCGAGATATCCTCTTCAACTGGAATCTCAATTGTTTCTGAAACAGGCTCAACCGCCTCAACTGGAATCTCAATTGTTTCTAAAATAGGTTCAACTGCCTCAACTGGAATCTCAATTGTTTCTGAAACTGGCTCAACTGCCTCAACTGGAATCTCAATAGTTTCTGAAACAGGCTCAACCGCCTCAACTGGAATCTCAATAGTTTCTGAAACAGGCTCAACCGCTTCAACTGGAATCTCAATTGTTTCTGAAACAGGCTCAACTGCCTCAACTGGAATCTCAATAGTTTCTGAAACAGGCTCAACTGCCTCAACTGGAATTTCAATAGTTTCTGAAACAGGCTCAACTGCCTCAACTGGAATCTCAATTGTTTCTAAAATAGGCTCAACTGTTTCAACTGGAATCTCAATAGTTTCTGAAACAGGCTCAACCGCCTCAACTGGAATCTCAATTGTTTCTGAAACAGGCTCAACTGCCTCAACTGGAATCTCAATTGTTTCTAAAATAGGCTCAACTGTTTCAACTGGAATCTCAATTGTTTCTGAAACAGGCTCAACCGCTTCAACTGGAATCTCAATAGTTTCTTTTGTTTCTATCTCATTCTCTATATTTTTTACTTTTGATATTAACTCATAATCCTCATCAATAACAGGTTTTGAAAACTCAAAACTCCTTTTTTTTACAACATAATAGACTCCATCTTTATTTACAACATCAGTTTTGCTATCACTATTTTGTTCATTTTCTTCATTTTTTTTATCCTCGTTTTCAGATATTTTTTTCTGTTTTAAAACAAATGATTCAAGTGCATTGGTTGCTATGTCAGATAAAAGAGAGAAATTAACCTCAATTGGGATTAAAATTTGATCTTTTTTTAGATTTAAAAGGAAAAAAGCTATCACTCTTTTCTTTATAAAAAGAGGAAATATAAAAACCTGATTAGGAACATGAACAATCTGTTCTACAGCTAGCTTTCTATATAAAGATGAGAATGCAGGAATCTCTCTAAAAAGAGTTTGCTGATAGGCTGTTGTATATGAGATCTCTTTTAAAAATGGTAACTCCTCTTCATCAAAAGAGAAATCTATTTGAGTTGTAATTTTTCTATTTGAAAATAGGTATTTTACTATTTTATATGTCTCTTTGCTTTTTCCAAAAAAAGATACAAATTCAAAATAGTTTGCAAGATATGAGAAGAATATATCAATTATTTGATCTCTATCTTTTGCCTCTTTTAAAGATTTGTGAAGTTTCTCCAGAGTCCAGTTTGTTTCTGAAATTATTGGAGAAAACTCATTCATTGTAAGGGTTGGTTCTTGAGAGATTGATGTTTGAATATTTGGTGTATTTATTACATCAGACTCATCTATCTCAAAATTAAAATAGCTCTCAACTGTAAAAGTTAAAAGAGTATTGAATCTTGCTGAAAGTTTTTTATACTCCAATTTAGAGAGAAGATATTCAAAAACAACCTCTAATACAACATAATATTTCACTTTTTTTTGATACTTTTTCTCTAAATACTCAATTGTACTCTGAGTTATATTGGCTTTTACAAGAAAATAAACATAGTCAGAGTCTGAATCTATAAGAATTACATGATAATTCTCTATTATCTCTCGCTCCGTTTTTATTACAAGCTGTTTTTTTATCTTCATAATATCTAAAGAGAAGTAACAGGGATCCTCTTTATGTGCATCAGATATATATTTTTGCAAATCGGGAGTAGATATATAACCCTGCTCTGCAATTATTGTGTCAAGGGTTCCACTTTTTATAACCTGATATTGTAGAGCTCTCTCCACTTTTTTTGGAGTAAGGATACTATTTTTTATTAAATATGAACTCAAATGTGCAATCATAATACCTACCATAATACACTTTTTGTATTTTAAACTAAGTTTTATATGAAAGCAAATTTTTTTATTCCAAAATATTGATTTTTTTCACTTTATTTTTTTACAATCACCTAAACTGTTTGAGGATTGACATGAAATTCTTTAATCGACTATTTGGAAATAAAGAGATAACTGCAAAAAAAATCCCTTGTCGTAGATTATCCGAGAGGGTTTTATTTAAATCATTTATAAGTACAGAGAGCTCTTGGGGGATAACCTATACATCATCTGGTAATTTAAGTGCAACAGGAATCTTTCTTGAAAGTAGGGTTCCATTTGAAGTAGACTCTATTTTAAGCCTTAATTTTTATCTTCCTGAGTTTGATCAATGGATGAATATAAAGGGGCAGGTTGCAAATGTTATGCTTTCTGAAGATGGTGTTGAGATGGGATTAGGAATTCAGTTTATTGAGTTAACTCTTCCTCAGAAAAAAATGCTTCAGGAGTATGTTGAGATGCAGGTTATTGAGAAATGGTTTGATAAAAAGCAGTTATAAAAAGATCTATTTCATTATAATTTTTTAGAGACTAATATAAAATCTCACAATATGGGTTGGTTTGTTGAAAATTTTCAATATCTTTTTTGGAGATATCTGTATTTTTTATAATTAGTTTTTTTAAATTTATTAAATATTTCATTTCAAAAGGTAATTTCTCAATCTTATTATCACTTAAATCTAGTTTTTCAAGATTTGTTAGATATTTAATCTCAAAAGGGATTTTAGTAACTCTATTATTACTTAGAATTAATGTTTTAAGGTTAGTTAAATATTTTATCTCAAAGGGGATATCACTAACTCTATTATTGCTTAAATCTAGTTTTTCAAGATTTGTTAGATATTTTATCTCAAAGGGGATTTTATCAACCCTATTATTACTTAAATCTAGTTTTTCAAGATTTGTTAGATATTTTATCTCAAAGGGAATTTTATCAACTCTATTATTGCTTAAATCCAGTTTTTCAAGATTTGTTAAATATTTTATCTCAAAGGGGATTTTATCAACTCTATTATTACTTAAATCCAGTTTTTTGAGATTAGTTAAATACTTTACCTCAAAAGGGATTTTATCAATCTCTTTATTTGCAATTTTTAAATTTTTAACACTATCTCTATTTTCTAAAGCAGTCTCAAATGATTTAAATGTAGAGTCATCTTCTTTTGCAAATAGAGATGATGAGATGGTTATTGCCAGTAAAACTGTTATAAAAATATTTTTTTTCATACTTTAACTCCAAAAATTCAATAAAATAGATGATTAATATAGAGAATAATAGTTAATAAGTAAAGTTATAATATTTTTGCTAAATTATAAAATAAATTTATAAAAAGTAGAATTATTTGAATATTTATTCGATAATAAAGTCTAATAGTAGTTATTTTATTCGAGGTGATTATGAAAAAACTTTTTATGTTATTATTTTTCTCTTTTGTTTTGATTTTTAGTTCTTGTGGAGATGATGGTGGAAATGATGATCTAGATGATGATCTTTTTAATAATGATGTAGATGTAGTTGTTTTTAAAGAGTATGAGGGATTCTATGTTGTTAACTCTTTAGAGCAGGATGAAAGCTGTTTAAATAGTTGGAGTCAGGTGGATAAATTATCAAATTTTGAATCAGATTACTTTTTATTAGATTCAGGTCTTTTTTTTGGATTTCCATATCTAGGTTTACATGAATGTGAAACTTCAGATGAAAGTAGTTGTGATAAATCTATGAGTTTTAACAATATGTTTAATTATATTGATGGAAAAGTGGCTGAAGAATCATCCTACTCTTTTTATAGTGGAAATATTTGTACACTTGGTTTTTCAGAAAAAATAATTAATAAAGAGGGAAATTCTGTTGAGATTGTTACAACAAAATATGATTTGAATATAGAGGGTATAGATTCAGATACCTGTCTTGATGAAGATTATCGTGAAAGTAAACAATCAAGTGCAACTTGTAGTTCAAAAGAGAGAATTTTAGCTGAAAAAATAGAATAAATTCTTTTTATAGATATCCTATATTAAAAATAACAAAATAATTTTAAAATAAATGATTCAAAACAGAGTATTATAAAAATCAGAATTTCTTAATTTTTTTTTAAATTATTGAAAATCTAAATATATTAATGTAGAATTTAGGAGGATTTTTCAGGAAACTATTATGAAAAATAATATATTTATAGTTTTTTTTGTGATGTTTTTTAT
>JAFGXH010000016.1 GCA_016936735.1 bacterium | reverse complement strand
ATGAATTCAAGATAAATCGATTGACTAAAAAAAAGAGAGATTTGAATAGATTATTTTAAGCTTTTTTAAACAATAAACATAGAAATTGAATAAGATTTTGAGATTACTATTAAATTAGGTGACACAAAATATATTTTATGTTATATTGAATATGTTTTTTATAAATTTTTTAGGTTCTTTTATGGATAAAATTTCAAAAGGGAAAAATAGTATAGATGAGATAAATGAACTAATTGTTGTTGGTATTGGTGCATCTGCTGGTGGTTTAGAGGCTTTACAAGATTTTTTTAAAAATATGCCAACTAAAACAGGATTAGCTTTTGTTGTAATACAGCATCTATCCCCAGATTATAAAAGTGTGATGGATGAACTTCTTGCAAGACAAACATCGATTCCTATTAGTATTGCTGAAAATGGTGTTAATGTTGAGGCAGACCACATCTATCTTATTCCTCCAAGAAAGAATATCTCTATTTTTCATAATAAGCTATTTTTAGAGGAACAAAACCTAAAAAAGGGATTAAATCTCCCAATTGATATATTTTTTCGTTCACTCTCTGCTGATAAAGGTAAAAACACAATTGGAGTTATTCTTTCAGGAACAGGAAGCGATGGTACTTTAGGAACAAGAGCAATAAAAGAGGCTGGTGGAATGGTGATGGTTCAGGATGAGCAGAGTGCAAAATTTGATGGAATGCCCAGAAGCTCCATTGCAACAGGATTAGTAGACTATATTCTACCCCCTTCAAAAATGCCAGAGGCACTCATAAATTATATCAAGCATCCATTTGTTAAAAAAAGTAAATCTCTTGATAAAATACTATCCGATAATACAGATACTTTTACAAAAATAATAATTATACTAAGAGATTTTAGTGGAGTTGATTTCTCATTTTATAAAGAGAACACCATCATTCGACGTTTAGAGCGAAGAGTTAGTATAAATAGATTTGAAAATCTTGAAGATTACCTAGTTTTTCTTGCAGAGTCCGATAAAGAGAAAGATATTCTTTATAGAGAGCTTTTAATTGGTGTTACAAGATTTTTTAGAGATAGTGAGGCTTTTGATAGCCTAAATAAAAAGGTTCTACCAGAAATAACCTCAAAAAAAACATTAAGAGTTTGGTCTGTTGGTTGCTCAACAGGTGAGGAGGTATACTCTTTAGCTATTTTAATTCAGGAGTTTTTGGATAAAAATCATTTAAATTGTGAAGTTAAAATTTTTGCAACTGATATTGATCGACATGCAATAAATATTGCAGGACAAGGCTACTACCCTGATAGCGTTGCTGCCGATATTGAGCCAATGTTTTTAACAAAATATTTCACAAAAAAGGATACTGGATATCAAATAAATGATATCATTAGAAAAAATATAGTTTTTGCAACACATAACCTACTAAAAGATTCACCATTCTCAAAATTAGATCTTATTGTTTGTAGAAATCTTTTTATCTATTTTAAAGGGGAGATTCAATCAAAAATATTATCAAACTTCTACTACAGTATTTTACCAAATGGATATCTTTTTATGGGAAGTAGTGAGAGTATTGGTGATATGGGAGATGCTTTTGAGCCTATTGATGCAAAATGGAAAATATATAAATATCGTTCAGGTTATAAAGCTCCTATTATGAGAGAGTTACTCACTCCAAAAACATCAAACTATTATGAACTAGAGAGAATTGGGAATCAATCAAGAGTTATGAGTGGAGATTATCTAAAATTTGAAAAATTTGCAGATAAAATAGTCTCATCATTTTTACCTCCATCAGTTGTATTAGACTCTCATGACAATATTCTCCACACAATAAATGATGTCTCTCCATTTATAAAAATTCAACCAGGTAAGTTTTCTCAAAATATTTTAAATAATCTACCTCAAGAGTTATCAATTTTTGTTAACTCAATATTGAGAAAAATGAAAAAAAATCCAAATGAGAGGATTATATCTGAAAAAATACTAAACTTTAAAAATTTAGAGTCTAAAAGCTTGAAAATAGAGGGGCGTGTTATTGATAGTGATAAATATATCTTCTATGTTATAAGTTTTATTGTAGAAAAAAATGAGGTAACTAATAATGAAGAGGTGGTTCATAATCTTGATGAGAAGTTTTTAGGTAAAGTTACAGAGCTTGAAAAAGAGCTTCAATTCACAAAAGAGAGTCTTCAGGCAACTGTTGAGGAGCTTGAGACATCCAATGAGGAGCTTCAATCAAGTAATGAGGAGTTAATAGCCTCAAACGAGGAGCTTCAAAGCACAAATGAGGAGCTTCAATCTGTTAATGAGGAGTTATATACAGTTAATTCAGAGTATCAAGTGAAAATTGATGAGTTAACAAAGTTAAATAATGATATAAATAATCTGATGAGAAATACAGAGATTGGGGCACTATATTTAGATAGAAATCTCTGTATTAGAAAAATAACCCCTCTTATCACAAAAATTACAAATATTATGAGTAGTGATATTGGTAGACCAATCACACATCTATCTGTTTTAAATGATAATAGAAATATTTTAGATGATGTTGATAAAGTTATCAACACTTTAGTGGCTGTTGATAGAGAGATTGAGATTAAAAACTCATTTTACTTTATTAGAACAAGACCATATCGAACAGACTACAATGCTGTTGAGGGGATTTTAATAACTTTTGTTGATATAACAAATCTAAAAGGGGAATCAAAAAGGGCCGATATTGCAACAGAGAGACTTCTAAATGCCCTAAATATTGGTAAAATGGCTTGGTGGGAGTGGAATGTTTTAACTGGTAAAGTTATTTTTGATGATAGAAAAGCAACAATGCTAGGTTATAGTGTTGATGAGTTTCCAAAAGATGTTTATGAGATATGCTCCCTTATTCATCCAGATGATTATGATAAAACAATGAAAGCCATGAAAGATTACATCACAGGAGAATCAAACTCTTGGGATATAACATATAGAATAAGAAAAAAAGATGGCTCCTATAGTTGGTATTATGATAGAGGCTCAATATCAGAGTTTGACATTGATGGAAAACCTACAACTCTTATTGGAACAGTGATAGATGTTAGTGAGCTTAAAACTCTTGAACTAAAGTTAAATAAGAATCTAAACCTATTTGAAAAAATATTACAAAATAGTCCAATTGCTCAAACACTTTTAGACTCTGAAGGTAATATAATATATGCAAATAGCTATGCTCTTGAGCTTTTTAATATAACTCAAGAGGATATTTTAAAACGCTCCTATAACTCACAAAATTGGATAATAACAGATTTAGAGGGTAAAACTATTCCATCTGAAAATCTTCCCTTCTCACTACTAAAAAATGGTGAACAAAGGGTAAAAAACTATAGACATTTTATAACTACTCCGAATAGAGAAAAAAGGGTTTTACTAATTATAAATGGAAAATCTATTTATGATTCAAATGGAGTGTTTTCTGGTGCTGTTTTTGGAATAGTTGAGGATATTTATGAATGAGATTCTACAAAAAAAAATAGAGGATGCAATAAAAAGGGATCTCTCTGGTGATATCAAGAATAGAGATATAAAAGAGCTTCTTCAGGAGTTATCCTCATATCATGAAGAGCTTATATTTCAAAATGAGGAGTTAAGAAGAGCTCAAATAGAGCTTGAGAAAACAAAAGAGCACTTTAAAAATCTTTTTGATGAGGCTCCAATTGGCTACTTTATTTGTGATAAAGAGTTAAATCTTCTAGATATTAATAAAGCTTTTAAAGAGCTTTTTACACTAAACTCAAATTTTCAAAAAGATAAAATCACCAATTTTATCTCTCCAGAATCACAAGATATATTCTATTTTCACTCAAAAAATTTAATCAAAACAGGAGAAAAAAGAGAATCAGAAATCACTTTTGTAAAAAGTAGTGGAGAAAAATTTTGTTGTAGAGTTGATAGCAACTTAATTGTTGATTCAGAAGAGAAAATATATATACGAAGCTCAATTATTGATATAACAGAGCAGAAACTAATAACAAAATCTTTAGAGGAGTATAAAAATAGATTAGATACTACCCTTCTTGCAGGAAATATTGCTTGGTGGGAGATGGATGTTAAAACTGGAAAGATTAAATTTAGTAGACAAAAAACAGAACAGTTAGGATACTCTCCAGATGATTATGAATATTTTTGGGACTTTATTCCACTTATTCATCCTGATGATGTTGAGATTTTAATGGAGAGAAGTAACTCTGTTATAAGTGGTAAAGAGTATATCTATAATGCAAACTATAGAATGAGAGATGTTTTTGGCAATTACATCTGGTTTCAGGATATTGGGGTTGTTAGAAAACAGGATTCAGATGGTAAAGCTCTTCTGATATCTGGAGTTATGATTAATATTGATGATACAAAAAGGGCTGAACAGAGGTTGAAAGTAGCCAAAGAGGAGGCAGAGTCTGCAAATCTAGCTAAAACAGAGTTTTTAGCAAATATGAGTCATGAAATTAGAACACCATTAAATAGTATTATTGGTTTTGGTGAGATTTTATCATCAATGCCACTTCATAATGATATAGCTCAATTTGTTGGATATATAAATGACTCAGCTAAAACTCTTTTATCAATCATTTCAGATATTTTAGATTTTTCAAATATTGAGAGGGGAAAATTTGAGTTAAATTGTGAGAAGTTTAATCTACTTCAAACAATAAACAGTTCATTCTCTACAATTAAACTTTTAGCAGAGAAAAAAGGGTTAATAACAGAGATAGATATTGATAAAGATATCACAAATAATCTATCACTTATGGGGGATTCAATAAGATTAAAACAGGTTTTACTAAATATTCTTAATAATAGTCTTAAATTTACAGATAAAGGTTTTATTCAGTTTAAAATATCTAAAGAGTCTGTAAAAAAAGAGTCTGTTTTAATTAATTTTTCAATATCTGATAGTGGAATTGGAATAAAAGAGGAGCATAAAGGGGAGATTTTTAAAGCATTCTACCAAGAGGACTCCTCAAGCTCTCGAAAATATGGAGGAACTGGATTAGGTTTAAGTTTATCAAATGCAATTATTCAAAAAATGGGTGGTTATTTAGGTTTTGAGAGTCAATTTGGAAAAGGAAGTAGATTTTTTTTCTCAATTGAGTTTTCAACTGTTGTAAATAATCAAATTAATAGTGATGATTTGAATCATGATTTATTAAAAAACAGTTTTTTAGATAAAAAAATCGCTACTGAAGCTAAAGATGAGTTAATCTCAGATGAAAAAATCAAAAATGAAAACAGCTTGAATAAATCATATGAAAAAATCAAAAATGAAAACACTCTGAATAAAGAGGATTTCCCAAATATTAAAACAGATGATTTCTCCCTTTTAATAAAACAAAATGATTTAAAATCAGATAACTCTGATATCAAAGATTTTGATTTTGATGATTTTAGTGATGATATGGAGTCTGGAAAAAGATTAAAACATTTTGATAATAAAGAGTTACTAAAAAGATTAGATTATGATTTAGATTTTTTTACTTCAATGTTAGTTGACTCTTTAAAGCATATTCCCAAATATATACATGAGCTTCATGATTATCTTATCAAAAGAGATTTTGAAACTGCAAAAAGAAAAGCTCATGCCCTAAAAGGAGCATCTGCAAATATGGGTTTTACACAACTATCTTTAATGGCAAAATCGGTTGAAAACTGCACAAAACAGGTTGAGTTTTGCATCGCTTTTGAGGATATTTTAAAAGAGTGGGATACCATTAGGGCTATTATTGAAAAACATTTTATAAAGTAAAAGCAATTTAAATATCTGTTTACATAATAAAAATTAAAAACGATTCAATAATTCAGAAATGTTTGCATTCTTAATTTTGTAGATTTTGGGAATGATATAATAATTCGTAACTATTCACTAGAAACTGGTTTTAGTTATTTTTTTTAAATTTTAAAAGAACCCCCACCCTAAATCCCTCCCCAATACTTGGAGAGGGACTTGAAGTTATTATGATTTATTATTATAAAAAATAATTAAATAGATTTTATCTTGTTCCCCCTCGCCACGTAGTGGAGAGGGGGCTAGGGGGTGAGGGGAAAAGAAAAAAATAGTTTTTTTATCCAAAATTTATTTTTCACTGAATAGTCACCTATTTTTAGCTATAATGATTGGATTTTTATGAGTTTGAATTTGAAAATAGTCTCTTTTTGTTGCATCTTTATTACTCTTTTTTTTGTGGGTGGGGACTCTGCGAAATCTTATATATATGAGTATTATCAATTGAGTTTTTTAGGAAACTATTGTGGATTTTGTGTTAATAATAAAAACTCCTCATATAGTTGCTCATTTATATTTAAAAACACTATGTTTAAAAAAGATTTCATATCATCTGATATTCTTCAGGATAAAAATCTTTTGGATAGTGGAGCTATGAAAATAGAGAGAAGAGATGTTTTAAAAAAATTCAAGCCTATTGATTTAGATAGTTTTAGAAAAATAAAAGTAAAAGAGATAAATGATAAATATCCCATTAGATTTATTATAAAAACAAGTTATAAAATTTTTGAAAATAGTGCTCAAAAATTTATTAAAAAAGAGAATGATTTTTTCTATTATGAGATAGTAAAATCTGAATATAGTGAAAAAAATAGTCAAAATATAGAGAAACAAAAGATAAATAATCAAAATAGGTATGTTTTAGATTTTATTAATAAACATAATATTAAAAATGTTTCAGATGCCCTAGAGAGTGTTCATAAAAATTTTAAATATGAGGACACATCTAAAACTTTAACAGTATCAGAGATATTTAAATCTCAAAAAGGGGATTGCACTGAGCTTGCAATTGCCTTAGAGCAGATACTAAAGACTCTATCCACCCCATCAAAAATAGTTTATGGCATAATTTATAAAAATGGTTTCTATAGCTTCCACTCTTGGGTTGAGTTTTATGATGGATTTGGTTGGAAAGGGATAGACCCAACATTTAATAGATTTCAATTAGACCCATTTTGGATTAAATTAAGTGAAAATAGAGTTGAATTAGAGCATTTTCTTGGTATGAAAATATCTATTGTAGAGAACTATTAAAAATTACTACTGCTGTTTTTTCATGTAATTTAGTGTTCCACCAACTAAAAGAATCTCTCTTTGTCTATCTGATATATCAAGATTAAGCTCAATAGAGATATTTTTAGTTTTATTAAATAGAGTGATATCTTTTTTCTCTTTTATATTAATCTCTATATTTTCAAGAATAAGCTCATCACTCTGCTCAATTTTATTATAGTCATCCTCATTTACAAATGTTAATGGAACTATTCCAAAATTGATTAAATTTGCTTTATGTATTCTTTCAAAGCTTTTTACAATAACAGCCTTTACACCTAAATACATTGGACATATTGCAGCATGCTCTCTTGAAGAGCCCTGTCCATAACTACTTCCAGCAATAATAAAGTTTGCAACACCTTTATCTCTATTCTCTGATGAACGAGTTGAGAATTGAGAATCAACACCCTCAAAAACATACTCAGAGTATTTTGGAATATTAGATCTAAATTTTAATCTTGCTCCAGCAGGCATAATATGGTCTGTTGTTATTTTATCTCCAAGTTTTATTGTTGCAACACCTGAGATACTATTTTGAAGAGGATCTGTTTGGGGTGGTAATCCAATATTTGGTCCTCTTAAAATCTCAACACTGTTTGCAAAAGAGATATCTGCTGGTTCAATAACCATTGAGTCATCAATTCTAAATGTTTCTGGAATCTCAACATTTATAGCCTCCCCTAAATCTCGTGGGTCTGCTATAACACCAGCAATTGCAGATGCAACAGCAACCTCTGGAGAAACAAGATGAACTTGAGCTGTTTTTGTTCCACTTCTCCCCTCAAAGTTTCTATTATTTGTTCTTAAAGATACCTCATTGTGTCCTGGAGCCTGTCCAGCACCAATACAGAATCCACAAGCAGACTCTAATATTCTTGCTCCAGATAAAATAATATCCCCAAGAGCACCATTTGCTGCAATCATCTGAAAAACCTGTCTTGAACCAGGTGCAACACCAAATGATACATCTGGATGAACTTTTTTTCCTTTTAAAACAGAGGCAACAAGCATTAAATCGTAGTATGATGAGTTTGTGCAGGAGCCAACAAGAACTTGATGAACTTTTGTACCTTTTAAATTAGCCACAGTATCAATATTATCTGGAGAGTGTGGTTTTGCAATAAGTGGCTCTAATCTGTTTAAATCTATCTCAATTGTTTTATCGTAAATTGCATCACTATCTGCAGATAGTTGAATCCAATCCTCCTCTCTTCCCTGAGCTTTTAAAAATAGTCTTGTCTGCTCATCTGATGGGAAAATAGATGTTGTAACTCCAACCTCTGCACCCATATTTGTTATCGTTGCTCTTTGTGGAACTGTTAAAGAGTCAACTCCCTCACCTGTATACTCTAATATATATCCAACATTACCTTTTGTTGTTAAAATCTCTAATACTTTTAGAATAATATCTTTTGCAGATACCCAAGGCTGAAGTTTTCCTGTTAATTTTACCTGAAGTGTTTTGGGTCTTGGCATATAGAATGCACCACCAGCCATTGCAACAGCAATATCTAATCCACCAGCACCAATTGCAAGCATTCCAAGACCACCTCCAGTTGGAGTATGACTATCTGAACCCAAAAGTGTCCAGCCTGGTTTTCCATAACGCTCTAAATTTACCTGATGGCAAATCCCATTTCCAGCTTTTGAATATAATAAACCATATTTATATGAGAAGGATTGAAGATATCTATGGTCATCTGCATTCTCAAACCCCTGTTGAAGTGTATTGTGGTCAACATAACTAACACTTAAGGCTGTTTTTACTCTTGGAACTCCCATAGATTCAAATTGAAGATATGCCATTGTTCCTGTTGCATCCTGTGTTAATGTTTGGTCAATTTTTACCCCAATCTCATCACCAGATTTTAAATTACCATCCATAAGATGTTTTTCTAAAATTTTTTCAACTAAATTTTTTCCCATAACAACTCCCTATTGTTTAATGAATAAAATAATAACACTTTTTATAATTGCAATAAATTAAAATCTTTTTATATAAAATTAT
>JAFGXH010000137.1 GCA_016936735.1 bacterium | reverse complement strand
ACAATCCTCTCTAAACTCCTGTAAATCTTTTGTTAAAAAATCTGTTTTTTCCTCTTTTAATGTGGAAAAATCAATATCCTCCACCCACTTTTCAGCAACAAAATATTTTAAAAGCTCCTCTATAAAAAAGGCATCATTAAAAATCTCTTTTAAAGTTGTATCATATCTATTTTTTAGATCTGTCATTTAAAACTCTAAAACAATCTACTATTATTATAACATAGAATAGGCTCTTTTCAATTGTATTTTTCTATTTTTCTCTGCTAGAATGTAGTTTTTTATGTTAAAAATAAAAAAATAGAATATAAATAGGTGTGAATTTAAGAGTATTTGATAAAACATAAGAGAAGTTTTTATAATTAAATTTTACTATTCTGAAACTGATATAACACTTCCAAGTGTATAGCTTGTTCCATTTATAACAAGCTCTGGATATCCATTTTCAAATGTTACTCCAGATATAACTCCACTTGTTCTTGTTATAACAGATATTGAACTACCTGAACCATCTTGTGCAGTAATTGAGACTTTATAGTTACCATCAGGAAGTTGATAACCATTCTCTTTTGTTCCATCCCAATCAACATAGTGACTTCCAGCTGGTACAGAGTCTTTCTCAATTGTTCTTACAAGCTGACCAGCCTCATTATATATCTGAATTGATACTTTTTTTGCAGATTGAGGTAGTTCAAAACCAATTTGAGCATTTCCATCAGAAAGAGAGAGCTGATTTCCTGCTAAATGGGCAGTTTTTCCGATATATTGAACCATTGTTGTGTTTGTTGCATTTGATTGAAGAAGAGCTAAATCCTGTATTCCAGAGTTCATGTTTTCCATCTGCTCAAGAGATGAAAATTGAGCTAAATCAGCAACAAATGCCTCATCAGATGTTGGATTTAATGGATCTTGGTTTTGAAGTTTTGTTATTAAAAGTTTTAAAAAATCATCTTTTCCAAGAGAATCTTTACTTGCTCCTGTTGATGATGTTGAACTTCCTGTAAGACTACTTATATCCATTTTTTCCCTCTAAAAACACATTAAATTATTTTCTATTTTTGATAAAAAATCAACTATAAAAAAAAGTTTAAATAGATTTAAACAACAACCTCTATAATTCCCTGATGTGTTGATGACTCAATCTCTATTGATTCATCAAAAATATTATCATCACCAAAACTACTATTTTTCCCATTATCACCACTATTAGAGTTGGAGAATTGAGAGAATGATAAATCTAATCCACTATAAAAACCATCCTCTTTTAGTGTTGAAACAATATTTTTTAAATCATCTCTATTCTGTTCTAAAATTTGAAGAGTATCAACATTATCTGATTTAAAAGCGATTTTCATCTCTTTCTCTGTTTTGGTAACTTTTATCTCAATTGAACCAAGATGTTCAGGTTGAAGTTGAAGTATAACTCTCTGTTTTCCCTGAGTTTTCATAAACTGTATATGCTCTTCAATCTGATTTATAACAGCTTTTGATATAGTTTTACTATTTAATGGAATAGCTTGATTATTTTTTAAACTGTTTATATTACTGTTATTGAGAAAATTTGAGCTATTAAAATCTATTTTTTCAGATGTTGATTTTTTTGATAACTCTTTAACATTTTTAATATTTAAAACTGTTTTTTGAGCTATATCTGCAAAATTTAGATGATTATCAATAGTTTTACTCTCAATATTTATATTTTTTTCATCTAAATTACCAATATTTTTCCGAAAACTCTCAGCTAAACTATTTAACCCTTTTTTTAAACCTGCACTATCATTAGTTTTAAAACTTTTTAAAACATTTGACTCCACAATATCTAAAATCTGACTCTTTTCATCTGATGTTAAGTTTGAATTAATACTATTTTGTTGTTTTAATTGGTTTTTAGAGATATTTTTATCTGATTTGAGATTATTTTGAATATTTTCAATATTTTTTTTGTTTTTTAAAACCAATTTACTATTTGATAGTGGTAAATTTAGTGAATTTGCAACTATTTCACCTATTTTTTCAGTAAGAAGTTTAGATTTTTCAATTTTTGAGCCATTTTTATCATCTTTATTATCTAAATTTTTCTCTGTAATATCTCTGTTTTCCTCATTTTTGCTTGCATTATTAGAGTCTAAATGATCTTTCTCAGAGATATTTTCTGTATAGTTTAAATCATCTTTCTTATTTTCATTTAAATCAGAATCAATCTCTTTGTTTTCAAGACTATTTTCATCTAAATCACTATTTTCATCAATAGATAGTTGATTACTTGGATTATCATTCTCTATTTTGTTATCTATTTGGTGGCTAATTGTTAAATTATCGATTTCTCTATTAGAAAAAAGCTCCCCTCCTTTGGAGGGGGTTTGGGGGTGGGTATTGGGGTAGATTGTTGTCTCATTTGTTGCTTGCTGAAAAATCTCTAAAAAAGAGTTATCATCATATTTTGTTGAGGGTTTCTCTTTTTTGTCATTTAAATCATAAAATATAGATGATATTAACACTGTTCACCTCAAATAGTGATAAACAGAGAATCGACCAAAAGTGAATTTTCTAAATTTTATTACTCAATAATTCCAGAAACAGCCTGAATTGGAATTCCACCATTTTCAAAAACAACTCTATTTTTATTTTGAAAATTAGTTTTAATTCTCTCTGCTTCTGGAAGTAGTAAAAGAAGTTCCCAGCCTTTAAAATCTAAACTAAGTTTTTTATAAAGCTCTTTATAAAAAACTGGTTCCTCCTGAATTCGTTTTCCATATGGTGGATTTAAAACAAGAAAACCCCTCTCTTTAAAGTTTGGTTTAAATTCAAAAAAATCTAAAACAGCAGATTTTATAGATTTTTCACCCAAAGCAACCAGATTTCTTCTACTTCCTATAACATGTTTTTCAACAATATCTGAGAAAAAAAACTCTCTATTTTTTAGTTCAATAATATCCTCATCACTTTTTTTAAGAGTATGTTTAAACATTGCCTCTTTATAGTGAGATAGATTCATAAATGAGAAATCTCTAGCACCACCCGCTGGAATATTTTTTAAAATAGATATAGCCTCTAAAGTAAATGTTCCTGAACCACACATTAAATCTAAAAATGGTTTCTCTCTATTTTTCCAAAAATTAAGAAGCAATCCTGATGCAAGATTCTCTCTTATTGGTGCATCAGAGATAAACTTTCTATAACCACGTTTAAAATTTGGAGCTCCAGATAGATCTATACTTATTGTGGCTCTATCATCCTCTAAGCGTAAATATATGGTAACTCCATTTTTTATCTCAAACTCACTATCTTGAGTTTCAAAATTTAGATTCATTGAGTTTAAATTGGAGTATTCAGAAAGTGCATCTCTAAATTTCTCCTCAAGCATTCTTTGGTGATAAAGTTTTGAGCCTCTTGATGTAACATGAAAAAAAACTGTAGAGTCATTTTTTAAATAGTATTCCCATTTTATTGATAAAATATTTTTAAAAAATGGACCAAGAGAGTCTGATTTAAAACTTTTAACTCTCATTAAAAATCGTGTTGCAACTCGACTATAAAGAGTTGCTTTATAAAAATCCTCAAGTTTTCCAATAAACTCAACACCTCCAACCTCTACATTTGACTCAATATTTAGTTTAGAAAGCTCCTCTTTTCCAATATTTTCAAAACCAACAGGAGTAATCATAAAAAAACTATGCTGTTGTGCATGTATATGCCTTTTAATCTGTTTTTCAAAATCCATTATATCCTCTATCATTTATTGATTTAGTATTAAACCAATATTATATATTACTATATTTTTTATT
>JAFGXH010000136.1 GCA_016936735.1 bacterium | reverse complement strand
ACAATCCTCTCTAAACTCCTGTAAATCTTTTGTTAAAAAATCTGTTTTTTCCTCTTTTAATGTGGAAAAATCAATATCCTCCACCCATTTTTCTGCAACAAAATATTTTAAAAGCTCCTCAATAAAGAAAGCATCATTAAAAATCTCTTTTAAAGTTGTATCATATCTATTTTTTAAGTCTGTCATTAAAAACTCTAACAATCTACTATTATTATAACATAGAATAGGCTCTTTTCAATGATATTTTTTTATCTTTTCTTTAATAAAAAAGAGATGAATAGATTACTTTATTGCACTAAAATTAATATATATTTTTTATCATCTTGAATTATGTGAATGCTATAAAATAAAACATTAATTATCTTTTATTTTATAAAATTGTCCACTAAGTTGAGGAATTAAAATATTATAATAGCCACTTTGAGGAGTTATTATCTCTTCAGAAACAAGATTCTCTATATTTTTACAACTAAATTTACTACACTCTAATCTATACTCTAAATCTGTTGTAGAGGCATTAAGTGTGTATATAATTTGAGAATTTTCATATTTTTTATAGTCAATATAGAGGTTTTTATCTGAATAGATATGCTCTCTATCTCCATCATAAAGTGCTCTATTATTTTTTCTAATTTGTAGAATTTTAGAGATATAAGTTTTTAAACTCTCCTCTTTTTCTGTAAAATTTGATGTTTTACCATCACTTCGAGATGCATGGTCATCATATAATCCTCTATCCCCTTGATTGATAAATCCATCAACCTCTGCTCCAATCTCCTCATTGTAGTAGATTGTTATTGGCCCTGTATAGGCTGCTAAAAAAGATAAAATAGATTGATATCTTCTCCAATAGCTATCAGACTCTTTTCCATCTAATCCTGCACGTTGAATTAGATCTCCAAAACGTACTAAATCATGATTTCCAATCATTAAGTTTGGTTGAGCATGATCACTATATAGATTATGTCTATTCATTGCATCATTTATAATTGAGGCATTTTGAGCTTTTGCCCATGATTCATTTGTATTCTCTTGTGTTGCTAAAACCTGAACTAATGAGTATCTAACAGGAAAATCAAAACAGGACTCAAGCCCCTTTTGAGATGTTGAGCCATAACATTGAGATTGAATTTCACTCTCTCCTCTCCAAATCTCACCAACCATATAACCCAATACTCCCCAAGTTTTTCCACTCTGTTTTCTTTGTTCACAAAGAGCCTCAACACTCTCTCTTATCTCTTTCCATGCAGATATAGGAACTTGATATGCCTGATCTAATCTCCATCCATCAATATCAAGTTGATTAATCCAATATGTTGCAACCTCTTTATAAAACTCTAATGTTTCAGCACTATTATAATCAACAGGATTATTTCCCCCTTGTGGTTTTTTCCCATTTGGAGATGCTTTTACATCACCTTTATGATGCCCAAATACTCCATCAAAAAAAACATATAATCCAAGGTTATGAGCCTTCTCAACAAGCTCTTTTGCATCATCAATTGTTCCAAATTTAGGATCTATTGCAAAATAGTTTCTTGTAAAATATCCTGTTGCATCTAATTTTGAGTCACCCTCTGAATCAAATATAGGAGTTAACCATATTGCATTAACATTTAGCGATGCAATATATGGAAGGGCATCAATAATTCCTCTTAAATCCCCTTTATGAGCACTTGGACCATAACCATCAGAGTAGTTTATTGAGTTATCACCATTTTGAAACGCCTCAACCATTATTTGATATACTATTAATCTATTCCACTCACTTTTTTTCAAAGATACTAAATCCTCTTTTTTTTGATAATTAAATTTTTTGATTATCTCATTTTCACCATTTGTTCCATAAATTTGAAGAGTTTTAACACCATTATTATCTAAATTAAACTCTATTTCAGTTAGCTCTATTGTTAATTCTGTTCCCTCTGTTTTTGCATTTTGTGGTTCCCAAGAGTATTTATATAAAAGATTTTGATCTAACTCAACTCGAATCTGTATTGTTAAACTATCTTTTGTTGTTAGGTATATCTCTGGAGATTCAATTGATGGAGATATTGTAAAGTTTGCCTCTATTTTAGGTTTTGAGTTATACCACTCTCCTTTGTAATACCAACCATCACTATCTCTAAAAAGATCAATACTCTGCTTCCCTTTTGTATCATTAAAGACTATAAAGCTCTCTGAAACCCCCTCCAAAACATAAGTGTACCAGAAGTTATCAATTTTACTCATCTCAACACCAGGCCAATTAAAATTTGGTATTGATGGTGATGTATTCCAAAAATATATATATGCACCATCCCAATCTAGTGGTTTTTTAAAATAAACTCTTAATCCATTTGCTAATTTTTCTGTAATAATATATTTTTCAGATGCTATCTCTGAGTTTTTTCCATCCCGATATGATGCAGCTTTTATTGTGAACTCACCTTTTGTATTAAGTCTAAATGGTTCTGTATATAAATTAGTATCTTTTGTTGGTGGTCTATTATCAACTGTATAGTATATTTTATCTTTACTGTTTTTAGGGAGTATTGTTATGATATTACCTGTTTCATAATTTCCACTTTTAGGATTTATTGTTGGTGGTTCAACAATAGAGTCTGACTCTCCACCAAAACATGATGTTAAGAAAACTATTAAAATTGCTGGAATAGTTTTAAAAATTCTCATCTTAAACCCCATTTTTGCCATAAGCAATATTAAATTAAAGATACTCTCTATTTTTAAGAAAAAACAACTAAAGGATGAGAATACAATATTTTCTATTTTTTATCAATCAATTTTATATAACGTTTTGCATAATCAAAGTTAGGATATTCAGAAAGGATTTTTTCAAAAAGAGTTTTTGCTTCACTATATTTTTGAGAGTCATAAAGATTTAATGCCTCAAAATAGATTCCCATTTTTTCAAAACCTATTTTTTTAGCAATATCTGTTGGATTTTTATATTTTTTCTCATCTTTTTTAGGTAAAAGAGATGATGCCTCAAGTTGAGATATTATTTTTCCTTTAAGAGAGAATATATCATTTAAATCACCCTCTGCACCTTTTGCCCAAACAATCTCACCTGTCTCTGTTTTAATAATTTTTGCATCAATTCTCAATTTTCCAAACATATACATAAAAGAGCCAGTCATTAAATAGTGTGCACTTAACATTTTTCCAACTTTAAGAGCTGTTTTAGAGTCAATAAATTTTGTTTCAGAGAAGTTTAACTCTTTAAAAATCGCCTCTAAATCCTCTCTATCAACAACATTTATATCAGATATGCCAGACAAATCTGTTATTAACATATCAGCAAACCCTTTTTTTAGTGGCTCAATAGTTTTATCTTTTGATGTATTATCAAATGGGAGAATAGCAACTGTTTTTAGGTTTGGATTTTTTATATTTTTCTCTTTATTATCCTCTCCATTTATTGCAACATTTTTAGAATCATTTAGATTGCTATTTTTGTTATCATCTTTCAGAAAATCACTATCTTGAACTGCATTATATGTGATTTTTGTGTTGTTTTTACTATTTTTAATCTCTAAATCTTTTTTTTCTGCCTCTATTTTGCTATCACTCTGTTTTTGAGAGTTTAAAAAACTATCTCTAAAAAGAAAACCTAAAACAGCAATAGCTACTATAATAATCGCTGTAATTGATATATATATAGTTTTTCTATTTGTTTCATTTGAGTTTCTATTTTCTTTTTCTAAAATACTATTTTCTTTTTCTAAAATAGGGGTCTTTTGACTCTCATTTTCAGAACTATTTGAATCATTATCTTTTGATAACTCATTATTTTTATTAAGGGTCTCTCTTTTTTTTGTCTCCTCTCTATCTCTAAAAAAATACTCTAAAATAGATTCTGGTGATGGAGCAAAGAGTGTGTAGCTTCCCCAAATAAGGGAATCTTCACCATATCTTTCAGATAACTCTTTTCTTGAGAAAAATAGAGCCTCTGGAAATGAGTATCCTTTAAATAGATGATGATAAAAATTTTCTGAAAATACCAATCCAATCTCATCATAAATTTCAAAATAGTTTCCAATAAAACCATTTAGAGATGAGTTTTGAATCGCCTCAAATGGTTTAAAATTATTGTTCCAAGAGAAAAGAGGAACTGTTTTACAGGAGTTTGCAACAACAAAAGCTGTTTTTGTCCCTTTTTGAGGTATAAAATTCTCAAAAGTCATAGATTCATTATGAAATGCAAAGTGTATTAATGAGTTATCAAAGATATTTTCTGCATTTGGTAGATTATACTCTTTAGGAAGCCAATTATTTAGGTTGCTATCTTTAATCTCTTTAGATAATCTTTCAAACTCCTGTTTTTGATGGTGGATATTTGATGAATTTTGATATATAAATCCCAAATTAAATCCAATATCAACAGGTTTTTTAGATGTTGTTTTTTTATAAATAGGAAGCATTAATCCTAAAAACTCTGTTCCATTATGAAGTAGTTCAAAAGGGAAAAACATAAAATTTGCATCACCTTTTATTGCAAGAATGCTATTTTTATTTTTTATAACAGAGAGATTTTCAAAAAGGTGATAGAATATTTTTTTTCCAACCTTTTTTAAATCCTCAAAAGGGAATGTTTTTGTTTTATTTCCGAAATAGCTTTTATTTGATGATATTATATCTGTAAATTGTGTAAAAAAATCAACTCTTTTAGGTTCTCTCTCTATTAGAACAGGTTTATCTCCATCTTGATACACTATTTTTGAGTAGATTAATCCATTGTTTTCAAAAATCTCAAGATTTATAATATCTTTTTTTACATCAAATGAGCCACGAATAGACTCCTCAATTAAAGATGACTCCCATAAAACAGAGTATGTCTCAACACTCTCTGCTTTTCCTTTATAGTTCACTTCACCAATTTTTTTTATTTGAATATTTTTGAAAGCAGATATTGCATGAACTGTATTTTTTGATATTGATATCTCACCTGGTTCTGTTTTTGCCTCAATTCTTGCAGCAAGATTTACTGAATCCCCAAAAACATCACTCTCTTCAACCAATGCAACACCTGTATGAAGTCCAATTCTAATTCTAATAGGGTGTCTATTCTCTTTGTTATATTGAGCTAAAACTCTTTGCATCTCAATAGAGGCTTTTACTCCCTCAAGAGCAAAATCGAATCTAGCCATTATTGCATCACCAATTGTTTTAATAACAACACCATTATATTTCTCAATAATAGGGAAGAGTAATCTATTATGTTTTTCAACAAGCAATCTTCCCTGAAGGTCTCCATGTGTTTCAAAAAAAACAGTTGAGTCTTTTAGGTCAGTAAACATAACAGTTACAATTCTGGAGTATTTCTGGTCAATGTTTTTTTGTAGGTTATCAATTTCGCTTAGCATTTTCTGAATAGACATATTTTCTCCCTTACAAAACATAATAGAGTTTTATGATTTAATATTATAACTATATTTTTAAGAATATTCAATAACTTCTTAAAAATCCTATATTTATGCTCTAAAATT
>JAFGXH010000135.1 GCA_016936735.1 bacterium | reverse complement strand
ATAATTAATATATGGATTAATAGGGGAGCTCACCTATTAAAAATTTTATTTTTATGGAGATTAAAATGATAAAACAGATTTCTATATATTTTTTATTGGTTTGTTTTATTGCTAGTTGTAAAACAGAAAATAGTTTAATAGTTAAAAAAGGAGAAAAAATGGAAAATTTTAAAGAGATTGTAAAACCATTCTATACAAAATGTTTAACAGTGGGTGAGAATATTGATATCTCATCTGTTATGAACTCTATTTTATCTGATGATTTTAAATCTATTTCATCAACAGAGATAAAAGGGAAAGAGCAACTGATAGGACAGGTTCAATATTTTTGGAAACTGATACCTAATCTAAAATGGGAAATACAAGAGATGTTGCAAGATGGTAATAGAGTTATTGTTAGAGGTATTGCAACAGGAAATCCCAAAGGGAATTTTTTTGGAATTGAGCTTGATGGTTCAAAGGGATTTAAAATTATGAGTATTGATATTCATACTATTAAGAATGGAAAAATTGAAGATGTATATCATATTGAGGAGTGGGCTACAGCAATGAAACAGCTTACTTCAAAGTAGAATCTCTAAAAATTTGTATCATTAGTCAATAACATCCATAACACTCTTCTTATCAACAAGATTTTTTCTTGTCTCTCTATAATCCTGAAGAAATGTTTGAAATTTTTCAGATGATATCTCTAACTCAATTCTTGAGAAAAATGGATTGGTTATATCAATTAGTTGAATGGTGTCAAGAGGTTTTTTGGGTATATATGATAGAAAACTATCATCAACTTTAATAATAAGCCCCTTTTCAACCCATTTATCTAATATAGATATTATAACATCTATATCTGTTTTAAAATATTGACTTATCTCTCCAAGTGTTGTTGAACCATCTCCAGATTGATATTTTTTAGCAATAATATAAAACATCTCAATAAGTTTTTCACTTGTGATTAGCTCAACATCCTCATTTATTTTCTCTCCAAAAATATATTTTCTATTATTTTTCCAAAGAGAGCTATAGTTTTGAAAAACAAAAGATATTGCAGAGCCTAAAAGAATAACAACCCAAGTGAAATATATCCAAACAAAGAAAAGTGGAATAACAGCAATTGTTCCAAAAATATTCTCATAACTCTTAAGTGCAATCTGATTTACATAAAAAGAGAATCCTGTTTTAAGCATTGAGAATGCAATTGCAGAGAAAAGGGCTCCCCAAAATGCAGAGGGAAATAGAACTCGTGTGTTAGGAAGAAAAAGAAATAGAATTAAAAATAGCCCAATCATAAAAAACCAAGCCATAAGATAGCTAAATATTGCAATAAAAGCAGATGTTATTGTATATTCACTTAAAAATGATTTAACCTCTGATGAGAAATGGATTGATATAGAGAAAAGAATAGGGGCTAACATTAAAAATGTAAAAAAGTTGGTGAATTTTCTTACAAAAGCACGTTTATCACTAACTTTCCATATTTGATTAAAAACTGTCTCTATTTTTAAAAAAAGGTTTGTTGCAAATATTAACAAAGTTACAACTCCAATACTCCCAATAGCTTTATAGTTTTGATTTTCAAATGCCTCTGTTATTATTTTTAGCTTTTCAGGGGGTATTGGTATGATATTTTCATTTATAGATTGCATTAAAGATGTAATTGCATTGTCCTGAAAATTACCAAAAAGATTTAGTAGAG
The DNA here is from genome assembly GCA_016936735.1 of bacterium. Lineage (GTDB taxonomy): Bacteria > UBP6 > JAFGXH01 > JAFGXH01 > JAFGXH01 > JAFGXH01. The sequence goes on along the minus strand of JAFGXH010000135.1, from coordinate 1,761 downwards.
ATACTGCAAGAAAGAATGTTGGTAAAAGTGCAAGAATAAGGTCAAATGCCAATGCAGAGGCATATTGATTAATATTGTGTTGTTTTATATGAATATATATCAGTGCCAAAAATCGTAGAAATTTTTGCCATCTACTTTTCATGTTTTTTTCAACAATATCTGTATGGATAAAGTTGATATATTTTGTTCTCATTTTATTGTAATACTCTCTCAAATTCACCTCATAAAAATTAAAAATATAATAAAAACAACTATTTAAAAAACTCTTAAATAAAAGAGTTTATGTTATTTTATAAAAAATATAACAAAAAAGCAAAAACTATTAATTTATCTATTATGAATATATTTTTTTAAGAAGAAAATCTCTAAATCTTTTTGAGAACTATTTATTGATGAGTCAAATCCAGCTCCAGTTTTATCAGCAGAGTATTTTAATGGATCTATATCTTTTATATTTTTCTGAGTAGAGTCGATTTTTTCATCTGTTACTCTATTTTTTTGAGGGGGGTTTAGAAGCTTTGCTGATTCTGAACCGATTTTTCTTAATTTTTCTGATAAATAATAGGTAGGGTCATCCTGTTCAAGGTCGATTTGAAAAGCTGTTATTAAAAATCTATCTTTATAAAAGTATGAGTTTTTCTGACTATCTCCAATATAGCCATCAATTATAATCTCAATATGCTGTTTTTTGTTTGCAGACTCTGTTACATTTCCTTTTTTATCCTCAATTTGAATAGATGTTGACTCCTCTGTTATTTTTATAGTTGGCTGAATAATTAAAACAGATTTAAAATCAATATTTTTAGATTTTAAAAGGGTGTATAGGTTGCTATTGTTAAAAAAATTATCTATTGATGTTGTTTCAATTATATAAAATGGGATATTAACAGCTCCAAATCCATCCTGAAACATAAGTGTATTTTTAAAAATATCAAATCCTCCATGAGGATAGAGTAGTTTTGCAGGAAAAATAACAATTGGATAGGTTTTCTCTCTTAATGTTGGTTCAATTGTATATTTTAGATTTTTCCTTGAACCACAAGATATTAAAAGTGTTAAAATAATTAAAAATATAAATTTTCCCATTTTGAACCTCATTTTAAATAAACTCACCGAAATATTTTTCGTAAATAGATTTAAATCGGTTTGCCTCCTCTATTTTTTGATGTTTAGAGTAGCCTTTTATAAGAATTTCAAGTTTTTTTTGAAGCATATCTAAAGCACTCTCTCTATACTTTTCGGATAAAACTCCAGAGTCTATAATTTTTTGAAGAGAAACTATTCGATAACTATCAATTCCCCACATTGAGGATAGTTGATCATCATGCCCACCAAACTTTTTTATAAGAGGTGTGTCAATAAATCCAACCTCAAAAAATGGTGTAATTCTAAGCCATAAGTCATAATCTTCACCAGCAGGAAGCTCCTCATCAAAAACTCCAATTTTTTCAAAAACATCTTTATGAATAATAACTGCTGATGGTGAAATTAGGCATAGTGGAAGCATTTTTTCAAAAATCCAACCACCAAATTTTTCATGAATTTTTCTTTGATTAACAAAAACCCCTTTTCTATACCAAAGCTCATTTGTGTGAATAATTTTAATTGTTGGATTCTTTTTCATAAAATTATACTGCATCTCAAGTTTTTTTGGAAGCCACTGATCATCTGAATCTAAAAAGGCAATCCACTCTCCAGATGCATGTTTTATTCCATAATTTCTAGCAGATGAAACCCCTCCATTCTCCTTTTTTAGATATT
>JAFGXH010000134.1 GCA_016936735.1 bacterium | reverse complement strand
TTAATTAATATTTTATAATATTAAAAAAATATCATAAAAGTTATTTGATAGTTTTAATTTTAAGTTATTAATTAATAAATAGAGCTATTTTTTGATAAAATCTGGAAAAATTAAAAAAAATAGGTTAAAATTATATGTTCTATTAAGAGGAGATATGTCACAAGATCTTTATGCAGAATCATTGAAAACATTTATGCTTCCAATTGCAGAGTATATTGATGATTCAAGTGTATCTGAAGTTATGATTAATGGATATCAAGATGTTTATGTTGAACGAAAAGGTAAAATAACAAAAGTTGAATCAAGATTCGATGAGCGTGGATTAATGACTTTAGCTGTTAATATTGCTCAATATGTTGGTAGACAGTTAAATAATGAAAATCCAAGACTTGATGCACGTTTACCAGATGGTTCTCGTATTCATATTGTTATACCACCAATTGCCAAAAATGGTATTATTGTTTCTATTCGTAAGTTTTTTAAAGAGAAACTAGATGTTCCAAGACTTATTGAGTTTGGCTCTTTCACAAAAGAGGCTGCTAGATTTATTCAAGTTTGTGTTGAACTTCAAAAAAATATGATTATATCAGGAGGAACAGGTTCTGGTAAAACAACACTATTAAATGTTTTATCAAATTATATACCTGCAGATCAACGTATTTTAACAATGGAGGATGCTCTTGAGCTTCAACTTGCAAATGAGCATGTTGTTCGATTTGAAACAAGACCACCAGATAAACAGGGAAAAGGGCGTGTAAGTATGGGAGATTTACTTCACTCTGCACTTCGTTTAAGACCCGATAGAATTATTCTTGGTGAGGTTCGTGGTGAAGAGTGTTTTGATCTTCTTCAGGCCATGAATACAGGTCATGGTGGTTCTATGGCAACTGTCCATGCAAATACTCCAATTGAGACTCTAAGTCGTCTTGAATCACTTGTTCTTTTAGGTGGAATTGAGTTACCTCTTCGTGCAATTCGTTCACAGGTTTCATCTGCAATAAATATTGTAATTTCTGCTTCAAGGTATTCTGATGGATCAAGAAGAGTTTCACATATATCAGAGATTCTACCTCTTGATAAAGCAGGGGAATATCAAGTTCAAGATATCTTTATCTACACTCAAACACATAAAGATCCTGATGGAAAAATTCATGGATATTTTGCCCCAACAGGTGTTATTCCAACATTTTTTAGAAAAATTGTTGCATCAGGATTTAAAGATGTAAGAGAGGAGTTTTTTAATCCTGATACATATAAATTAACACCTCCACCATACTATATGGGACAAAGTGCATTCCATAAAAAAATAGAGGATGAGAAAGATTCTAAAAAAAATGAGGATTCAAAAGAGCTTAAAGCACCTACAACAGAGGAGGCAAATAATAAACCTCTACAAAAAATAGAAAAATCAGAAACTCCATTGGCTGAAAATAAAGTATCAACTGCAATTTTAGAAAAGAAAAAAGTTGATGAAGAAAAAATTGATGATTTTAATATTGACGAATTTGAGAAAAAAATAGATAAAGTAGAGCAATTAAACTCTATAAAATCTCCTTATGTTGAAAAAGCAAAACCCAAAGGTGATTTAGATTTCGATTTTGATATGAATCCACCAAAAAAAGAGACTATCCCTCCAATACCTCAAAAAGTGACAAAGCCAAAAGTTGAAGAGGATGATGATTGGGCCGATTTTTAAACTATTTTTTTGAATGAAAAATTTTCTATACTTAAATATTATAGTTCGATAATTCCTCGTTTATATCCCTCTGTTATAGCTTCAACCCTATTTGTAACATCCATTTTTTGATATATATGTTCAAGATGTGTTCTTATTGTTGATCGGGATATTTTTAGCATTGATGCAACCTCACTATTACTGAATCCTTTTGCTATCATTTGTAAAATCTCTATCTCTCTTGGAGTTAAATTTATTATTGTTTCCTCTTCAAAAATATTGTTATTATCTTTAGATGGTTCTGTAAAAAATTTTAATAAGGCTTTAGCAAGTGATGGTTGAATGAATGAGCCACCTTCATGAACAGATTTTATTGCATAGAGTATTCTTTCTGCACTTGCTCCTTTTAAAATATAACCACTTGCACCAGCTTTTATAGCATGAATCACCTTCTCCTCTTCATCAAAAATTGTAAAAATAAGAATCTCTATTTTTGGAAATTTTTGATGTACCATTTTTGTTAACTCTATTCCATTGATATCTGGAAGTCCTAAATCCATTAATATAACATCTGGTTTTAACTCCTCAACCTCTTTTAATACTGGTTCTGCACTTAGTGATGTACCAATAATATCAATTTCATCAAATTTGCTCAACATTTTTGTTTGAGTTTTTAATATGTTGATTTGATCCTCAACAATATAGATTTTAATTTTGCTATCCATAAATACCCCTCCAACTTAAGCTGATTTTACATATTTTTTTTCTATGAGACAAGAACTTTATAAAAATATTATAAAATTAAGATAATTTTATAATAAAAATCAAAATAGA
>JAFGXH010000001.1 GCA_016936735.1 bacterium | reverse complement strand
ATTAAAGTTAAAAAAGGTATTCTCAAGCAAATTTTTAGTAATAAAAAGGAGATGAACTATCCATTAGAAAAAAAAATAGTCAATTTTGTGAAAAATAAAAGATTAAAATTGAATTCTTTGTAAAAATTTTATATGATGAGTTAGGAGTTTTTGAGGGATAGTATGGTAGATATAACAAAATTTTTAGTAGATACAAAAGAGTTGAGAAAACAGTTTAATGCAAAGAGGTTAAAATTTAATAATACATCTGAGATTATTACTGATAGTAACCCTTTTGGACAAAAAAGAGCAATTGATGCTCTTAATTTTGGATTATCAATAAAAAATAAGGCTTTTAATATTTATGTTACTGGTCCAACTGGTTGTGGAAAAACATCTATTATTAAAAAAGTTTTAAAAGAGTATGCAAAAAATGAGACACCAAGTTCAGATTATGTATATGTTAATAATTTTGCAAATCCAGCTCAACCAATAGCAATAAAATTTAAAAAAGGTGAAGGAAAACTTTTTGAAGCTGAGATTGAGTCTCTTGTTAAAGATATGAAATTGGAGATTCCAAAAGCAATGGATACGCCAAGAACTAATGAAAAACGTATGAATATCATTAAAAAATATCAGAAAATGGAGGCTGATATCTATCAAGAGATAACAGAATTTACAAGAGAACATAGTTTTGTTCTTGAGAAATCTCAGGCAGGTATTGTTGCACGTCCTTTGAATAGTGATGGAAAATTAATGACAGAGGATGAGTATGCAAATCTTTCAGATGAGGATAAAGAGGATGTAGAACAGAGACAGCTTGCGATTCAGAAAAAAATGGACCAATCTGCAAGAAAAGAGCTTAAAAATGAGAAGGCTTTTAAAAAAGATATGGTAAAATTTGAAGAGGATGTAGTCTCTTTTGTTATTACACCATTAATTGATGATATTTCAAAAAAATATACAGAGAATGAGAAAGTTGATTCATACTTAAAAGAGCTTAAAAAGAATATACTGAAAAATTCACAAGCTTTTTTAATAAAAGAGGGAACCTCTCAAAATAATGAAAAAGCTATGGCCTATATTGAGTATGTATTTTCTCAATACAAAGTGAATCTTTTTGTTGATAGAGCAGATGAGGATTCAGCTCCTGTTGTATTTGAAACAAATCCAACTCATAGTAATCTATTTGGATGGATTGAACATGAAGAGCGTAGTAATGGTTATCTTGGAACAGATTTTATGAAAATCAAAGCTGGTGCTGTTCATAAGGCAAATGGTGGTTATCTTGTTATTCAGGTTGTGGATCTTTTAAAAAACTCATTTGCTTATGATGATTTAAAAAGAGCACTAAGAAATAAAAAAACAAAAGTTGGTGATAGCCCACTATCTAACTATGTTTTGAGACCAGTTAAAAAACTTGAACCAGAGGAGATAGATCTTAATTTAAAAGTTATATTGATTGGTTCAAGCTACTATTTTGCTCTTCTAAATCACTATGATGAGGAGTTTGCAAGACTATTTAAAGTTAAATCTGACTTTGACTCTTTTGTTCATAAAAATGAGGAGAATATCGAGCAGTTTTTAAAATTTTTAAGTTTAAAAACAAAAGAGAAAGAGATTCTTCCTTTAAATAGAGGTGCTGTTGCTGAGATGATTGATTATAGTACAAGAATTTCAGGACACATAGATCATTTAACTGCACGCCTTAGTAATGTTGAGGATATCCTTTTTGAATCTAACTATATTGCAAAGAAAAACAATAGAGAGGAGATTACAAGAAAAGATATTGAGAGAGCTATAGAGAGTAGAGAGTATCGTCATAGTAGATTTGAAACAATTATTCAGGAAACTATTTATGATGGGACAATTCTTATAAATATTGAGGGAGAGAAAGTTGGAGAGATAAATGGTTTAGCAGTTTACTCTCTTGATGAATACTCTTTTGGTATCCCTTCAAAAATAACAGCTCAAACTTTTGCAGGAAAATCTGGAATTATAAATATTGAAAGAGAGGCAAATTTAAGTGGAAAAATTCATAACAAAGGTGTTGCAATCCTTTCTGGTTATATGGGTGCTATTTTTAGAGATATAACCCCTCTTAATTTAACTGCATCAATATCTTTTGAACAGAATTATGGTGGTGTTGATGGAGACTCTGCATCATCAACAGAGACATATGCAATATTATCCTCATTATCTGGTTTTCCTATTAGACAATCAATAGCTGTAACAGGCTCTGTAAATCAAAAAGGTGAAATTCAACCTATTGGTGGTGTTAATGAGAAAATTGAGGGATTTTTTGCTATCTGTAAACATTTTGGTTTAACAGGAGAGCAGGGTGTTATGATTCCTCATCAAAACATTAAACATCTTATGCTTAAAAAAGAGGTTGTTGAGTCTGTAAGAGCAGGAAAATTCCATATCTATGCAATTAAAAATATCTCAGAGGGTATTGAGGTATTGACTGGAAAATCAATGGAAGAGGTTCTTGAGGCTTGTAGAGCTCAACTTAAAATTTTTGTTAAACAGAGTATTGATCAGATGAAACCTGATAAAAAAGAGTCAGATAAATCTGATGATAAAAAAGGAAAAAAAGAGACCAAAGTAGATTCAGATAAGAAAAAGGAAGATAAAAAAGATAAATCAGAATCTACCTCAACAAAAAAAGATGAATCGAAGCAAAAAAAGGATTCAACTAAAGCTAAAAAAGAGAAGAAAAAATAGAGTTATTTTGTTTGCTGTTTGTAAGTTGTTTTAACCTTTGGAGGACTTTATGAATAAAAAACGTGCAGCTGGTACGTTAATCCATTTCTCCTCTATTCCTGGACCTCATGGAATAGGGGATTTTGGAAAAGAGGCCTATCAATTTGTTGATTTTCTTGAAAAAAGTGGTCAAACATATTGGCAGGTGTTACCAACAGGAGTAACAGGTCATGGTTACTCTCCATATCAATCAATCTCTGCTTTTGCAGGAAACTATCTTTTTATAAATCTACTCTTTTTAGTTGAAGAGGGACTTTTATCTCATAGTGATATTCCTCAATATGTTGATAATAATAGTTCTATAACAGATTATGAAAGAGTAGAGGCTTTCAAAATGCCAATTTTAAGAAAGGCTTTTGAGAATTTTAAAAAGCAAGAGGAGTCAAAAAAATGGGATTGTTACCGTTTTGGTGATGGTCATAGCTATTGGATTGATGAGTATGCCCTTTTTAAAGCTTTAAAAGATTTTCATAATGGCACACCTTGGTATGAGTGGGATGAAGGAATTAAAACAGGTAAACCAGAGGAGCTTGAGTATTGGAGAGCTCGTTTGGGTGATGATGTATATTTTCATAAATTTCTTCAATATCTCTATTTTAAACAACTTCAATCTTTAAAAGATTATGCAAACAGTAAAGGTGTTAAAATTATTGGAGATATCCCTATATTTGTATCTTATGATAGTGCAGATGTTTGGTCTAAACCATACCTTTTTTATCTTGATGAACGTTTAAGACCATTTGTTGTTGCTGGAGTTCCACCAGATTATTTCTCTGAAACAGGTCAAAGATGGGGAAATCCACTCTATCGATGGGATAAAATGAGAGAGGATGATTATTTATGGTGGAGAATCCGTTTTGAACTTCTTTTAAAACAATCTGATTATATAAGATTAGATCATTTTAGAGGATTTGAGGCATATTGGGAGATTCCAGCAGACTCTGAAACTGCAATTAATGGAAGATGGGTTAAAGGACCTGGTTTTGACTTTTTTAATGTGTTAAAAACCTATTTTAATGAGCTTCCAATTATTGCAGAGGATTTAGGAGTGATAACACCTGAGGTTGAGGCATTAAGAGATACATATAGTTTTCCTGGAATGAAAATATTACAATTCTGTTTTGGTGATTCACCTAAAAATCCATTTCTTCCTCATAATCATGTACCAAATAGTGTTGTATATACTGGAACCCATGATAATAATACTCTTATGGGATGGTTTAAAGATGAAGTTCCAACAAGTAAAGCTATTATTGAGGATATTAAACTCTATATTTCAGACAAAGATGGAATGCCTTGGGATTTAATTAGAACAGCCTTTTCATCAGTATCAAATACTGCAATTATTCCAATGCAGGATTTTTTGTCTCTTGGTTCTGAGGCAAGAATGAATATTCCTGGAGTGACAGAGGGAAATTGGAAATGGCGTTTAACATCTATTCCAAATAGTTCACTTGCAGATAAAATAAAAGAGCTTGCAGTTGTTTATAATAGAGTAGAACCTCCTAAATAGATTCATATATAGTTACAATTCAGAAAAATTTATGATTTATAGCAATTATCTTTTTAAATGGACAAAATATATATCAAATTCAGCGGGTTAAAACCACGCTGTTCATTTATTAATTTTTATGCACTGCAAGATATAAAAATTAATATTCTTTTATTTAGACATTTGCTATAAAAGAAAAAATATTTTTCATGAGAATTTAGATAATCTTTTTTTTAAGTCAGATGGAGATATAAATATAAATGATTTTGCTGATTTTGTTTTGAGTAAAAGCTTAAATTTATCAGAGAGTTCTAATAGATCTTTTCTTGCTGTATCATAAACAACACCATTAAGATTTTTATACTCTGTAATTGTGTAGATATATCCAGGATTTTTTACTGCATGTGAAAGAATTTTATGTTGCCTAAAATTTAGTTTTTCTGCATTATCTTTTGATGAAAAGAGTGTTTTAAATATCTCAATATCTTTTAATTCTGTTTGAAAATGGTATTGTAAATCCTCAATTGATTCAAGAAGAATATCCAATATTCCCTCTATAAAATATGTGGCATCATTATCATCGGTTTGAGTGTATAAAAAGGGTAGAGTGTAGTTTACTGGATTTTGTTGAATAATTTTAGATATTGAGATAAATTCAGAGAGCCAATAACCATTTTTTAAAAGATACCAAAAAAAGAGTGCTCGTGAGATAGAACCATTTAGTTCTACAAATGGGTGTATGTGAGAAGAAAAAAATAGAAGCATAATTGCTTTTATAATTGGATGAATAAAACTATTGGTTTCGCAAATTTTATTTGCAAAACTACATAAAAGAGATATCTGCTCCTCAATATTTTTTGCATCTGGTGCAATAAAAATATCTTCGTCATTACCCATAACAATAAAAGAGCCATCCTCTTCAACTCTAAATTTTCCTAATTTATCATCTGAAATAATATTTTTAAGCAGAATTTTATGAAGATCTTTTAAAAACTCTTTTGATAGTGGAGATTCAATATTCTCTTTAATATAAAGCATTGCCTCATAATGATTTAAAACAAGATTTTCATCTTTGGTTTTGGGTTCTAACTCTGCATGAATAAGTTTTTTTGCATCCTCTCTTGTTATTGAACATCCCTCCAGAGTACTTGAATATATTGCCTCATCAACAAGAGCATGTGTTAAATAACTATTTTTTAAATGAAACTCTAATATTGGTTGTTGTGATGAAAGATTTCCAGATGTATGAAAATCTAAAAAATATAATTTTTTCTCTATTTTTGGAGTTAAAATATATTTAAAACTTTTTTTTTCAAAATGGTATATCGGAAACTCTCTATATATTTGAGATCTTTTAAATTTTAATCTTAACCATTTTTGAATCATCTCCTTCTCATCAATATTATTAGCTGATAAATAGATATCATTCCAATGAATATAAAAGCCATTCTCATCTGTTATATTTTCTGATACTGAAAAAAAATTTTTCAGTAAATCATATTTATCAAATATATTAAAAATCTCTTTGTTATAATCTGGAGGAATTATTGAAGACATCTTTTAACCTCTTAAAAATATAGTAATATAATTTTAATATAAAAAAAATCATAAATCAAGTTAATATAAAAATATAGAGTGTTGTTAAAGTATTAAAAATTGAAAATATTTTTAAT
>JAFGXH010000133.1 GCA_016936735.1 bacterium | reverse complement strand
TATATAATTGCTAAGATTTATTGATTTTTTAGAGAATTTTTGATATCAATAGTTATTGCTTTATCAGAGGTTTATGATGATTGAATTTTCAGAGATATTTGCACTATTTGGCAAGAAAGATGAAGATGAGTATGATGAAGATGAGTATGATGAAGATGAGTATGATGAAGATGAGTACGATGAAGATGAGTATGATGAAGATGAGTACGACGAAGATGAGTACGACGAAGATGAGTATGATGAAGATGAGTATGATGAAGATGAGTACGATGAAGATGAGTACGATGAAGATGAGTATGATGAAGATGAGTATGATGAAGATGAGTATGATGAAGATGAGTATGACGAAGATGAGTATGATGAAGATGAAGATTATGATGATTAATTAATACTAAAATAGCCCCTTTTGGGGCTGTTTTTATAATGAAATGAACTTTTTATGGAGGAATAATGAAATTTATATTAACTGTTTTATCTATTTTAATTTCATTCTCCCTATTTGCTAAAACTCCTAAAATAATCCACACGCCAATAGAAAAGGCTGCTATTGGAGAGGATTTAGCAATAGATATTAATGTAACAGAGGCTCAAGATGTAAATTTTGTTCTATTACATTATTGCTCTTTTATTGCACAGGATTGGCAACAAACAGAGATGAATCCCATTGAAGGGGTTTTTAGGGGAGTTATAAAGGGTGAAGATATGGTTAATGGTGGTATGGTATACTATATCCAGGTTATTGGGAATAATGGAGAGGTTGTTTCTCAACTTGGAACTCAAGAGATGCCAAGCTATATTGACACATTTGTTTCTAAAACAAAAAAAGAGAAATTTGTTGAGAAAAACAAAAAAAATGATAACTCTGGAGGCTCTTTAGAGGATGAGTTAATGATGTTTGCAAGTTTTGATACTCAGGTTGTAACAGCATCAAAGAAGGCTCAATATTTAAGTGATGCACCTGCGATTATCTCTGTTATTAATAGAAATAACATTAAACGAACAGGAGCAACAACACTTGTTGAACTATTGAAAAGTATTCCTGGAGTTGAGGTGACTTTAGGTATGACTGGAGAGTATAGAGTCTCAATTCGTGGAGTTAGAAAAGAGGGAAATATTTTATTACTTCTTAATGGTAATAGATTGAATGACTTTTATGATGCAAGAGCTATTTTTGATATTCCAGCCGATTTTATTGATAGAGTTGAGGTTATCAGGGGACCAGGCTCTGCTCTTTTTGGTACAAATGCAGTTGCAGGGGTAATAAATATTTTTACAGTTAAAAATATCTCTTCTGCTAAAGTTATGGGTGGCCTAAACAAAAGCTTTGGTACATTTGAAAACTATGCCTATAAAGGGGAAAAATTAAAATTTAATGTTTCTGCAGGTTACTATCAAACAGATGGATCCTCTGCAACAGTTGAACAAGATAAGGGTGGAGAGTGGAGTCTTGTTGGAACACCATCAACAGCTCTTGAAAAAAATTATGATGTTAATAGATGGAGTAAAACAGGGTATTTGAATATTGGTGGAGAGTATGGTGATTTATCACTATCTACATTTGCAATCTATCAACAAAGAGGTACTTGGATAGGGAACTCTTTTGTTGTTGCTCCAGATTCAGAGTATGAAACTGTTAAAATTTTACCAGATTTAACATATAAAAAATCTATTTCAAAAAAAATAGATTTTCAGGGAAAAATATTTGCTGATCTCTCAATTTATAACAACTTAATTCAAGATAAACCAGATGGTTATGTTTCAGCTATCTCTTCTCAAACTTTTGATAATGGTGCATTAACAAAAGAGAACTATTTCTCATCATCTTATGGTGCAGATTTTCAATTTAGCTTTAATATAGCTGATAACTTTGATATTATATCTGGAGTAAGTTTAGAGTATATGAAAATCAATGACTATAATCTTAGCAGAAACTATAGATTAAGTACAGATGAGTATTATGGTGAAAATTTTGGTATTTTTGATGAAAATATCACTATAAATCAAGAGGGAAAAACAAGATATATTCTTGCAGGTTATCTTCAAGCAGATTATCGATTAGAGGATTTTGGCTTTATTGCTGGCTTTAGATTTGACCACTATAGCGATTTTGGAAACACATTTAACCCAAGATTAGGTGTTATTTATAAACCACTTACAACATTAAGTTTTAAACTTCTTTATGGCCAAGCTTTCCGTGCTCCAACATTTAAAGAGCTTTATGATAATACTAATCCACTTAGTGATGGTATTTTAGGAAGAGATAATTTAGAACCAGAAACACTTAAATCTATTGAATTAGGTCTTGAGTGGAGCTTTGGAAAACATATATTTAGAGCCAATGGTTTTTATAATATGACAGAGAATCTTCTATCCTCTTTTGATGAAAGTGGAGCTGGAGGTGTTGGTTTTTATGAAAATAAAGGGAATATTGATTCATATGGTTTTGAGGCAGAACTTGTTTTAAATTTACATAAATATATATCACTATTTGGAAATATCTCTTGGTCTGAATCAATATTTGAATGGAATGAGGATGTTTTTAAAGAAACAACAATTCCAAAATTAGAGGATAAAGATAAAGTTTTGTATAATTTTCCAAATATTCTTGTTTATAGTGGAGCAAACTTCTATTTTGGAAAATTTAGTGGTTATGTTGCAATGAATTATGTTAATCAGGCTATTAATAATCATAGAAGACCTCTTGAAACTCTTCATTCTGTTAAAATTCCATACCATTTCTTTTTCCATTTTAGTGTTGCATATGAGGTTATTGATAATTTAGAGGTTAGAGTTACAGGAAGAGATATTGGAAAACAGAAATATACAGACCCAACAGATGAGTTAGATATTGATGCTTTTGGGACAAAAGGAATGGTTCAACCAGGTGCATCCTATACCCTTTTTGTAACTTATAATTTTTAATGAACCAATTTTCTGGAGGAGTTATGAAAGGAATTAAAATACTATTTTTAGCAATAATAACTATTTTCACTGGGTGTGATCGTAATTATGAAGAGGAATTAGATAATGAGGTGGTTGGACAACTTTTAGTTCCACTAAATGCTGATAAAAACTATATTAGAGCTCAAGAGGCTCCTATTGGAAATATGGCTACAGATGCACTCAAATTCTATATTGAAAAAACAACAACAACCAAAATTGACATTGCATTTGTTAACTCTGGTGGATTGAGATATAGTGATGATAGAGTTGATGCAATATATCCTGTTGGTGATTTTACAAAAGCAATGGCTAAAGAGGTTTACCCATTTAATAATATTATGATGATAATGGATGTAACAGGAGCTCAATTAAAAGAGATTTTTGAACACTCTGTTGCATATCTACCAACCCCTTATGGAAGTTTTTTACAGGTATCAAAAGATGTTGTTATAACAGTAGATTTGACTAAACAACCAGAGATATTAAGTACTGGTGAGAATCCAATAATTGAGACTCCAGGTGAAAGAGTTGTTTCTATAAAAATAAAAGGGGTTGAGATAGATCCTTTATCAACATATACAATTGCAACAAGCGATTATATTGGAAATGGTGGTGATAGATTCACTACTATGAAAAAAATAACATCTAAGATAAAAACAGGTGAGGATATTTTATACTCATTAGTTGCATATGTAAAAGATCAAACTGATGTTAATGGTGGTGCAACTCCTGTTATTGAGGGTAGAATTGTTATTGAGTAGTTTTTAATAAAAAATTAAATATCTTCCAACAGCTAATATCTCCCTAAAGATATATTTAAATCTTTTAGATAGTGGGTTTATTGCAGAGACTCCTTGAACATTAAAACCAAGTTTTTTAGCAACTCTTTTTGCTCTAAACATATGATAATCACTTGTTATAATTAGAATATTTATAGAGTTATTTTTTTTATTATAAATAGTATTTTTATAATTTTTATAAATAATCTCTTTAGAAAATAGAAAATTCTCATATGTTGAGGTTGATTTATCCTCAATAATAAATCTTTCTGAAACCATCCCTTTTTGAATAAGATAGTTTTTCATTGATTCAGCCTCAGATATTAATTCATCACTACCCTTTCCACCAGATAATATAATAGGAACACTATTATCTTTCAATAAATTAAACCCCTTATCTAATCTTATTTTTAATCTCTCTGATGGTTTATTACCATCTAAGCCTGCCCCAAGAATAATAGCATAATCTATAGACTCTAAATTAGTAATATTAGAATCAAACTCACTAACTATAAAAAATGTGGTTGCTAAGATAGACACAAAACCAATAAAAATAGAGATATAGATAGCTTTTAATATTTTTGAACTTTTTTTAAAAAATCTAAACATTTTAATCCTATGCAAAATATCTATTTAAATGCTACAAATATTTTTTTAAAATGAGTTTGGAAGGATATGTTTTGAGATTTATATTTCTCTTTTGTTGTTAGATAGATATTGGATTGATTAATTTTCAGACTCTTCTGATTGATTATTTTCAAAAGGAGTATCCTCTACTTGTATTTCAGATTCACTTGCAATCTGTAACTCTTGAACCTCGACTTTTTTACTTGTTGTTCTTTTTTTAGGAGTAGCTTTTGCAGATTTAGCTTTTTTAGGTTTTACATTTTCCTCTTTTTTCTCCTCAGTTGAGATATCATCAATAAATTTTTCATAATCTGGAGTTTTAGGTTGAACATTAAATGAATCAAATGAGACTCTTAATGATTTTAGCTCTTTTTGAACATCCTCTTCAAGATGGTTAAGTTTCATTTGAAATATCTCTTTAATCTCTTGATATTTTACTAAAAGATCTTGTTCTTTTAAAAGAGTTGTAATCTCCTCTACTCTAGTTAATTTCTCTTGCAACTCATTTATTCTTTTTGTAATTGCAACTATTTTTCTATCAAGATTTTCTGTTGTTGATTTTAACTCTTTTGAGGCATTTTTACTTTTTTCATTATTTTGAGACTGTTGCTCTGTCTCTTTAAAAAGTTTATCAATTTGTGATGATGTTTTTGATGATGTTTTTGATAATAGCTCAAGGGTTTCTGCTAATTTTTCAAGTTTCTCATCTAAAGATTTAATATTCTCATTTAGTTTTGGTTCAATTTTTTCAAATTTATTAACTCTTCTTTCTAATTTTAAAACATCCTCAATACCTGCAATAGATAATGTTTCCTGAATATTTTTAAGTTTTGATTCAACCTCTTCCTGAATTTTTGCTTTTAATTCAAGACCTTTAGATAAGGCATTCAATACAGATTCATTTTGAAAAACTTTTATTAAATTCTCATTTTGTAAAAGTTTTGTTACATACTCAAGAACAAGTTGTCTAATTGCTTCTAAATTCATAAAACCCCCTTTTTTAAATTATATTAACTTTACAAAAATTTTTCTTTCCAGATTTTAAAATACCAGAGAATCCTTTGTCTAGTTCATATTTAAAATCTGTAATTTTTTCACCATTTATAGAGACACCACCCTGTTTTACAAGTCGTGTTGCTTCACTATTTGTTGAAGCAAAATTAAGATTAACTAAAACTCTTGAGATAGATATGCTATCCTCTTCAATAGTTATATTAATCTCCTCTATATCCTCTGGAATCTCTCTTTTTTTAAATAAAAGTTCAAAATCCTCTGCAGCTTTCTCTGCAGCCTGAGATCCATGAAATCTCTCAACAATCTCTTTTGCAAGCATCACTTTAGCATTTTTAGGATTTATAGAGCCATCTAAAGCACCCTTTTTTAAATTCTCAATTTCATCTATTGATTTAAAAGAGAGTAAATCATAATATCTCCACATTAACTCATCTGTAATAGATAGAATTTTTCCAAAAATCTCTGATGGCTCCTCTGCTATTCCAACATAGTTTCCAAGAGATTTTGACATCTTTTTACCTGTTAAAACTCCATCTATATTTTTTGCATCAAGCCCCTCTAATATTGGCATTGTTATTGCAATTTGAGATGGTAATCCAAACTCTTTCTGAAGAGTTCTACCAAGAAGAAGATTAAATAGCTGATCACTTCCACCTAACTCAACATCAGACTCTAATACAACAGAATCATATGCCTGAACAAGAGGATAGAGAAATTCATGAATGGCTATTGAGGATCCCTCTCTAAATCTTTTTTTAAAATCATCTCTCTCTAACATTCTTGCAACACTATATCTTGAAGCAAGTTTTATCATATCATAACTACTCATCTGCCCCATCCAAGAGCTATTATAAACAATTCTTGTTTTTTCTGGGTCTAAAACTTTAAAAATCTGTTCAGTATAACTCTCTGCACTTTTTTTAACCTGTTCTGGAGTTAAAGGTTTTCTAGTTTCAGATTTACCTGTTGGATCTCCAATTAAACTTGTAAAGTCACCAATTAAAAAAATAACCTCATGACCTAGATCCTGAAATTGTCTCATTTTATGTAAAACAACAGTATGACCAAGATGAAGATCTGGAGCTGTTGGATCTGCTCCTAATTTAATTTTTAGTGGTTTTCCTGTTTTTACAGAGTTCTCTAATTTTTGTAAAAGTTCACCCTCTTGAAATATATCAATGGTTCCTTTTTTAATAATTCTTAGTTGCTCTTGTGCACTAATCATAACAATTTGCCTCCAGATAGAGTAATAAATTTAGTAATTTTAACACAAAATCTGTTATAATTTTAATTAAATATTTGCAAAACTTTTTTTTGATAAAAAACAGAACTAAAAATTCTATTTTTTATCAAATATTATCTATTTATATACAACAAACAGACTATTTTTATCAATTGAAATCTGAATTAGTAGACTCTTTTTCCTCAAAATCAAAAAGAAGTTTAATTCTCTCTATATTCAAAGATTTTCCTGTTTCAGCATCAACCTCAATTAATACAGCATGAAATACAGTTTTTCCATCTGATGGTCTAAATTGAGAAAACTCTTTTTTCACAAGCCAAGTTAAAACACACTCTTTTTTTAAACCTATAACTGAATCATATGGCCCAGTCATACCAATATCTGTAATAAATGCTGTTCCATTAGGCAATACCTGTTCATCTGATGTTTGAACATGAGTATGAGTTCCAACAACAGCAGAAACCATTCCATCAAGATAGTAAGCCATTGTTTTTTTTTCGCTTGTTGCCTCTGCATGAAAATCAACAATAATAATATTAGTCTCTTTTTTTAGATTATCAACAAAAGATAAAACTCTATCAAAAGGAGAATCTGTTACCATTTTCTCCATAAATATATTACCAAGAGGATTTAATACACCATATTTAATATCCCCTTTTTTTACAACAATACTCTCCTTACCCTTTGTTTTATTATTTGATATATTAAAAGGAAGTATAACTGGAAGTGGAGAGTCAATAAATTTATAAATATCAATATTACTAAAGGCATGATTTCCAAGTGTTATTACATCAACACCAGCATTAAAAATTCTTTTAGCATACCGCTTTGTTATTCCAACTCCTCCTGCAACATTTTCACCATTTGCAACTACAAAATCTAATTGATACTCCTCTTTTAATTTTGGAAGGAAATACTCAAGAGATAACATACCGCTTTTAGCAAAAATATCACCTATACAGAGTATTTTCACTGTTTTTTGAGACATTAATAACCTTTATTCTTATTTAAGATGCATATGCAACAACTCGTTTCTCTCTTATAACAACAATTTTAATTTGTCCTGGATATGTTAAGCTGGTCTCTATTTTTTTTGCAAGATCTCTACTTAACAAGACAGCAGCATCATCAGAAACAGACTCATTTTCAACAATAACTCTAACCTCTCTTCCAGCCTGAATCGCAAAAGATTTCTGAACGCCATCAAATGATTGACAAATCTCTTCAATATCCTGAAGTCTTTTTATAAAAGCCTCCATTGTCTCTCTTCTTGCTCCAGGTCTTGCACCACTTAATGCATCTGCTGCATCTACTAGAAATGCTAAAACAGTCTCTGGTGGCACATCATTATGGTGTGCAGCAACAGCATGAACTATATTTGGATGCTCTCCATATTTTTTGATAAGGTTTGCACCAATTATTGCATGAGATCCCTCAACTTCATGATCTACTGCTTTTCCAATGTCATGAAGTAATCCAGCTCTTCTTGCCTCTTTAACATCCATTCCGAGCTCAGAGGCCATAATACCACAAAGAAATCCAACCTCTACAGAGTGTTGCCAAATATTTTGACCATAAGATGTTCTATATTTTAAGGCTCCAATTAATTTTAATAAATCATTGTGCATATTTGGTAAAAGATTTAACTCCATTAAAGCATCTTTTCCAGATTTTATCATTGCCTCATTAACATCATGCTCTGTTTTTTGAACAATCTCTTCAATTCTTGCAGGATGAATTCTTCCATCCTCAATTAGTCTCTCTAAAGACAATCTAGCAATCTCTCTTCTTACAGGATTAAAAGAGGATAATACAACAGCCTCTGGAGTCTCGTCAATAATAAGATCAACCCCTGTTGCTGCCTCAAATGCACGAATATTTCTACCTTCACGACCAATAATACGACCTTTCATATCATCATTTGCAAGAGTAACAACTGTAACTGTTTTTTCACTTACATACTCTCCTGCATATCTCTGAATTGCCATCCCAATAATTTTTTTAGCCTCTCTTTCAGCATTCTCTTCAGCTTCAGATATTATTTTTTGAACTTTTTTAGCTGCATCATGTTTTATCTCATCCTCAACCTGTTTTAATAACAACTCTTTTGCAGCCTCTTCAGAAAGACCAGAGATTCGTTCTAGCTCCTCAATGATTTTTCTTTTTCCCTTCTCAATCTCCTGCTCTAACTCAATTAATTTCTGTTTTTCAGTCTCAATCTCTTTCTCTGCATTCTCTATATTATTCTCTTTTCTTGATAAATTTTTATCTCTATTGTCTAGATTTTTTGCACGACTATCAAGTGAATCCTCTTTTTTTCTTATTTTATTTTCAAGTTGGTTTAGTTGATCCTCTTTTACTTTAAATTTCCTTTTTAACTGTTCTGAAACCTCTTTTTCAATCTCTAATTTATGAGTTTTTAACTCTGTTTCCTGTTGTTTTTTAAATAAACTCATCTCCTCTTGATGTTTTTTTTCTAAATTCTCTAACTCTTTTTTCTCTTGTGTTATCTTCTCTTCAAAACTTGATTCTGTTTTCTTAAGACTATTTTTATGTATAAAAAAACTAACTAAAAATCCGGCAATAATACCGCCTAGTAATGACAATTCCCACATACAACCCCTTAATATTTTAATCGAAAAATAAAAAACGGCCCGCTTTGCCGTGTGAATTGAACTTTCTGAACGAAAGAAAAAAGGGTGGGACATCCATTTTATAAATCAGGCTACTTCAGAAAAGCTGCACAACATCACAAAATCTCAACCCCTATCTGAGCTTGTTCGTTCAAGAACCTCTAACGTATTCTCTCAATTCATCACGCACATTGCAGGCACGTTTTACAAAATACCATCAATTTTATTAATTAAACTATCTATTTTCAATAACATCTCTTTTTTTAAATAATCTATTTTATCTTTCTCTTCCAAGAAATCATTTGCAATATTAATTAATAGTAAAACTAAATCTCTATCAAAGGATGAACCAGCTTTTGTGTTTTTATTTTCACAAAGCTTTTGGTATTTAGCCTCGATATGCTCTTCAAGACGTCTAACCTGCTCTTCAGAAATAGAGCTCTTCATTGTGAAGGTTCTGCCTGTTATCTGTATCTTCAAAGCACTCTCCCACAAATTAGAGGTTCTAATGTTTTAATTTTAGTGAAATAATTGAAATTAAAAAAAATATTTTTAATAACTCACCTAAAATTCACATTATATTTTACTAAAATACTTAAAAATGGAACTGTTTTAACAACATCTTTCCATAAGAATATTATAATCAAATATTTTCTAATGTCAATTGATTTATTAACTCTTATAATTCTGTTTTTTAATAAATTTTAAATAAATTATAGATATTAATTAATAGAGTGTTTAGTAATTTATTTTAGGAAAATATCAATAATCATCAAAATCATCATAAGGATCATCATCAAAATTCATTGATGACTCATCTCCATACTCATCATCACCAAATCCAATCTCCATATCCTCCTCCTCATCAACAAGAATTTCATGAACATCAATTGAGGATGGATCTAGATTTTCAGCAATCTCAGCAATAAATGAACCAAATGACTCTGTGTAAATTTTAAGGGACACAAGATGTAATGGTTCATTATAGTCGAGAATAGGAAGTCCATCATCCTGCCATAACTCAAGCTCTTCCTCTATTTCTGCTTCAAAATTCCCAATTTTAATATCAATATTGTAAAATTTCGGTACATCTGCATCAATCCCATAATTTTCAGATAACCACTCAATAAAAGAGATTGTCTCTTCATAAAAAAAATCTGCCCCTTCTGAAGTTCGAAATCGGATATCAACAGAGTATTGATAACGGCTTCCTAAATATTCACTCATAATTGCCCCTTAAAAAAACATTCCTATTTTAGAATTAGATTTCTGTTTGTCAAGAAAAAAATAATATTTTAAAATAAAAACATATAAAAAAATCTATTTATTAAAAAATACTCTTAATGGCTAGAGATTAATAACTCCTCAAGTCCCCAATTTCCTCTATCTAAAAGAGCATTTTGCCAATCTGTATTTTTACTATAAGATAAAAGAGCTGCTGAGGCTGGCTCTAAAAAAATATCTGCTTTTGATAATATTGATACAGAGTTTGACCAACCAGGATTATGACCAATTAAAAGAAGATTTTTATACTTCTCCTCTATAAATCCAGCTTGATAAACAATCTCCTCCCAACCTCTATGGTAAAATGTTTTTGTTATTATCAGTTTTGGAGTGTTTCCTAAAGCTAATTTTGATGATATAATACTCCAAGTCTCTCTTGTTCTTAAAGCCTCACTAACAATAACTAAATCTGGCTTCCAATCATTTTTTGAAAATATCATACCTCCAACTGAGGCTGCCTGAATTTTACCAACATCAGATAAGGGTCTCATAAAATCACTACTACTAGAGAAACTACTCTCTGCATGTCTTAATAAAATGATTTTCTTCTTTATGCTATTCATTTAGATCCAAAAAAAATAATAGACTATATTTCTATTTTTCATATCTGATAATCAAGATTTTTATAAAAAATTTATATAATTTATATAAAATAGTTATCATTTTAAAACTATTTATGATATTTTAAGAGGTTTTAAACTCTTTTGGAGTGTATTATTATGAATATGGTTCTTTTTGAGAAAAATGATTTTATATCTGATTCAGAAATAGTGATATCTGATAGAAGAGTGGATTATATAAAATCTGTTCATAAAGCAGATATTAACTCAATTTTAAAAATAGGGATTTTAAATGGGGATATTGGTGTTGGTAAAATAGTGGCAATTGATGATAGTTCAATAAAATTTAGTATTGAGATTCAAAATAGAGCCCCTTTAAAAAATAACTCAATATTGGCAGTAGCCCTTCCTCGTCCTAAAATAGTTAAAAAAATTTTACAATTAGGGGTTGCAGGTGGATTTTCTAAAATAATCTTTTTTAAAAGCTGGAGTGTTGATAAAAGCTATTGGAACTCTCCTGTTTTAGAGAAAAATGAGATTGAAAAAGAGTTAAAACTTGCACTTGAACAGAGTGTTGATACAATATTACCTGAGGTGGAGATTTATAAAGCATTTAAACCATTTGCTGAAGATATTGTTCCTAATCTGCTTAATGATAGAGATGGATATCTTTTTCATCCAAAAAAAGAGAGTGGAAAAATAGATAAAATATCTGATTCAATACTCTTTTTTGGTCCTGAAAGGGGATTTATTCAATATGAGGTGGATTTATTAAACTCAAAAGGGGTAAAAACTCTCTCAATGGGAGATAGAATTTTAAGAGTTGAACAGGCTGTTGGTGCTCTTTTAGGTGTTCATATTTTTTGTTGATTTAGTTTTTGAAAAAATCTGACTGTTTATAGTTTCTCTCCCACTCAACAAAATAGTTTTTAAGAACTGCAGCAACAGGAACAGCAAACAACATTCCTAAAAGACCAAAAACTCCACCACCAATAAAAAGTGCAAGAATAACAAAAAATGGAGAGATTCCAACTTTCTCACTCATAACTTTGGGAGTAATAAAAAATCCCTCTATTGTATTACTTACTAAAAATGTTAATGCAACCCCAATAATTCCCCAAACTCCAAGAGTTGGAATATTCAATATTGCCATTCCCATTGCAACAATAATTCCAATTGTTGCTCCAAAATATGGAATAATTGATAAAACTCCTGCTAAAATTCCAATAACAAATGATAGTGGAATACCTGTAATTGCAAGACCAATACTATATGATGTTGCTAAAAATAGTACAACTATTAATTGACCAGAGAAATATGATTTTAAAACAGAATCAACTCTTTTTAACTCATTTTGCCAACGAGTCTCCTCTTTTTGAGGAATAAAACTCTCAATTCTCTCTGTAACCTTTTTAAAATCACGTAAAAAATAGAATAAAAATAGTGGAATCATTATTATATTTACAACAACCCCCAATAACCCTTTCGTTTTTGTAATAGCTTTTAGTGCCATTTTTAAAACCATATTTAAAAGTTCTGGCAAATTATCTTTCATTGAGTTTAAAAATGATTCAGTATGTTTTGATATCTCTGCCTCTGATGTAAGACCAGTTGATGCTAATAGTGATGATATTTTTTGATGTATTGCTGGAATATGACCACTCAATATCTTTATTTGGTGAAGAAGCTCTGGAATCAATACAAAAAGAAACACAAGAGAGAATGTTGAAAATAGAAAAACTAATACTGTTATACCAACAGCTCTTGGTAATCTAAATCTCTCAAGAAAAGTGACTGCAGGATCAATAAGATATGCAAGAAAAAAGGCTGTTAATATTGGTGTTAAAACAGCTCTTAAAAGATATATGATAATAAAAATGAAGCCAATAACAAAATATGTTTTATTCTGCTTTACAAAAGAGATTATCTGATTCATTTTACCTCAAAAAATTCAATAGTAAAAATTAACATAAAAAGAGTGTTTTAGCAAATAGGATTTTTAATCTCATTATTTATTAAAAGCAATTAAAATTTTGAAAAAACAACAGTTTTGAATTATGAGTTTCATATATTAAGAAAAATCTACCCCCAAAATAATTGATAATTAGATTTTTTTATGTTAAAAATGAGATTGTTCTATTTTGAGAGGTGAAATGACTGAATATATTGAAAAATTTTTAAATTATCACTTTTGGGATATCCCTTTTGGTCGAATTGGTGGCTTTATTGCTGTTTTTCTTATTTTAATGGGGGTTAGATATTTTATAATCCGCTGGGTTCTTCAGATTTTAAAAAAGATGGCTGAAAAAACAAAAAATAAATTGGATGATCAATTGATTGAACAGGGTGAACCACCATTTAAAATGGCTTTAACAATTATTATGTTCTCAATATCTATCAATGTTTTAAATCTTCCACCAAAAATATCATTAATTGCATCTCATATAATTAGATCTCTATTTATTATTGCCCTTTTTTGGGCATTCTATAGAGCTACAACAATTTTATCAAACTATCTAGAACGTTGGACATCAAAAACTCCATCAAGTATTGATGATAAAATAGGAAGATTTGTTATTAAAATACTGAAAGTTCTTGTTTTTATAATGGCAGGAATGATTCTAATTCAGGAGTGGAACTATGACATCACAGGAATTGTTACTGGATTAGGAATTGGAGGGTTAGCATTTGCTCTTGCAGCAAAAGATATGCTTTCTAATATATTTGGGTTGATTATGATTATTGCTGATAAACCTTTTGTTGTTGGTGATTGGATTCAAACAGGCTCTCTTGAGGGAACAGTTGAGGATATTGGATTTCGTTCTGTTAGAGTTAGAACATTCTCTCATGCATTAATATCTGTTCCAAACTCAACTATTGCAAATGATATTATAACAAACTGGTCAAAAATGGGTAAACGTAGAATCACTTTTAATTTAGGAGTCACCTACTCATCAACTCCAGACCAAATAACAGCATTCACTAAAAAGGCTGAAAAATATCTTAGAGAGCATTCAGAGATTCATAGAGAGACAATTTTTGTAAAATTTAATAATTTTGGTGACTCATCTTATGATATATTCTTCTATTTCTTTACTAAAACAACAAATTGGGGAGAGTTTCTTGATGTTCAACAAAGAGTAAAACTTGATATTGCAAAAATGGTTCTTGAAACAGGTCTATCATTTGCATTTCCATCAAGAAGTGTTTATATGGAACATCCTAATCAAGAAGAGATAGATAAATATGATAGAGATGCTAAAAACTATCTAAAAAATATTGAAAATGAAAAAAAAATAGAGTATAACAACATACCTGAAAAAGATAGCGATTCAGATTGCTAATTTTTCACTCTTAAACACAGAATTTTTGGGTGGATTTTAAACTTATTCTCTGTTTAAAATCTATTTTGTTATATACCTAACAGAGTTACTTCTGTTTATTTTAGGAGTAAAAGTACATGGAAGAGAGAAACTACATTTTTACATCAGAGTCAGTTTCTGAAGGGCATCCAGACAAAGTTGCAGACCAAATATCTGATGCAATTTTAGATGCGTTTTTAAAAGAGGACCCAACATCAAGAGTTGCTGTTGAGACTCTTATTACAACTGGTTTAGTTGTTATCTCTGGTGAAATTACATCAAAAGCATATATTGAAATGAAAGATATAGCTCGTAAAGTTGTATCTAATATTGGCTATACAAGTTCAAAAATTGGTTTTGATGGTGAAACTTGTGGTGTTTTATTAAGTATAGATTCACAATCTGGTGATATTGCAATGGGTGTTGACTCTAGTGAAAAAAAAGAGCAGGGTGCAGGTGACCAAGGGATTATGTTTGGTTATGCAACTGATGAAACAGAGGTTTATATGCCAATGCCAATATACTATTCTCATAAATTGGTTGAATATCTTGCAAAAGTTAGAAAAAGAGGTGATGTATCTTTTCTTCGTCCAGATGCAAAATCTCAAGTATCTGTTTATTATGAAAATGATGAGCCTAAATATATCACATCTGTTGTTATATCAACACAACATGATGATGATGTATCATCAAAAAGATTAGAGGAGTATGTTATTGAGGATGTTATTAAAAAAGTTATCCCAAGCAATCTTCTAACATCTGAAACAAAATTTTATGTTAATCCAACTGGTCGTTTTGTTGAGGGTGGACCAAAAGCAGATACAGGATTAACAGGACGTAAAATTATTGTTGATACTTATGGTGGAATGGGACGTCATGGTGGTGGTGCTTTTTCAGGAAAAGATCCATCAAAAGTTGATAGAAGTGCTGCATATATGATGCGTTATATTGCAAAAAATCTTGTTGCTGCAGGTCTTGCAAAAAGAGTTGAGCTTCAGGTATCTTATGCAATTGGTGTTGCTTTTCCTATTAGTGTTATGGTTAACTCTTTTGGAACATCAAAACTTGGTGATAACAGACTCTCTGAAATAGTAACAAAAGAGTTTGATCTTCGTCCTGCATCAATTATCAAAACTTTAGATCTTCTTAGACCAATTTATAATAAAACTGCCGCTTATGGTCACTTTGGAAGAGAGTGTGAAGAGTTCACCTGGGAAAAAACAGATCGAGTTGAAGATTTAAAAAAATATCTTGCATAGTTCTAAAATAAAATTCTGATTAACAATATTTTCAAATTACTATCAAACAATTAAAACTCTATTGCTTCATAAATATAATCGAAAAATAGCTTGAAAAAATTTAAATATAGTATTAGAATAAAAAAAGATAATATTCTGTTATAAAAACTATCTATTTCAAATAGTGGTTTTATATTTTTTAATCAAATTTTGGAGGCAACATGAGATATTTTTATGTTTTAATTCTGATTTTAGTTACAACATTTGATATTTTTGGAGATAATATTTTTCAAGGTTTATGGTATACAACAGATGGAAACTCAATTATTGAGGTAAATTTTAAAAATAATAGTAGTTACTCATTTAAAATGGGAGATAACACTATTGTTGGAGTCTGGAAAATTTCAGATGGAAATATATTAGAGGCTACACCAAGCAATACATTAGTAACACAGCGATTTGGATATAAATTTCAGAACAATTTTCTAATTTTGGCACAATCTGAAACAAACTATTTAATATTAAGTAGAGATAAAAGTAGTATTGAGACACTTATGAACTCAGTTAAGCAACAAAATAGTGGTTCATCAACAGTTACATCAAATAGCACCCAGAAATTAACTAAAAAAGAGTTAATATATTTTCTTGAAAACTATAAAAATCTTCAATCTGATGATATTTATAGATATTTAACAAGATTTCCAGAGAGCGAAGTTAGTTATTTCACAACTGTTTATACTGCTGCTTTTTATAATTTATTATATAAAGCCTGTGAAAGTTCTCTATCACAAAAATTAGAATCAGACATTCAGAGTTGTAATACTGTAAAAGAGAGTTTTAAAAACACACTTAGTTTAGGTGTTAATCCAACAGAGTATGGTGATACACAAATAGGTCGTTATGTTATCTACTTAAAATGTTCTGAAGGATTGATTGATAAAGCTAGTTGTTCAACCTATACAAATACACAAATGCAAATTAACAACTCTATTCATAAAACAAATATGAATATAATCAATAACATGTCAGACAATAACTGTACAAAACATTATGATGAAAACTATCAATATCTTGGTTGTTGGTAGCTTATAACTACTTAGTTTTATTTATTAAAAATTAAGAAAAAATAGTTTTTTATCTAAAATTTAAATTCAGAAACAACAAAAATAACTTAATTTATATGTTCTGACGATTCAGGAGTGATAAAAAAAACTTAATTAATATGTTCCGACGACTCAGGAGTGATAAAAATAACTTAATTAATATGTTCCAACGACTCAGGAGTGATAAAAATAACTTAATTTATATGTTCCGATGATTCAGAAGTGATAAAAAAAACTTAATTTATATGTTCTGACGATTCAGGAGTGATAAAAAAAACTTAATTGATATGCTCCGACGATTCAGGAGTGACAAAAAAAACTTAATTTATATGTTCCGACGACTCAGGAGTGACAAAAATAACTTAATTAATGTGTCCCGACGATTTGGGAGTGATAAAAATAACTTAATTAATGTGTCCCGACGATTGGGGAGTGACAAAAATAACTTAATTAATGTGTTCCGATGATTCAGGAGTAACAAAAATAATTTAATTGATATGTTCTGACGATTCAGAAGTAATAAAAAAAACTTAATTTATATGTTCCGATGATTCAGTAGTGATAAAAAAAACTTAATTAAGATTACTCTAGTATAAATTCTTTTTTTTTAATAGAAGTTATAGCAATATCATCTCTGTTTTTTTTTTATTTTTTCAAATATTTTCTTAACCCAATGAGATTTTGGTTTTATTCTGAATAAAAAGATTTTAAAAAAAATATATATAAGTTTTTATACCAAAAAAATATAAATCTCTTGATTTTAAAATATATTATAATTTAAAATTATTTTTTCTTAAATAGGATGAAGTATGAGTATTGACTTTTTTAATTTACACTGGACAGATGGAGATAACTCAAAATATTTTAATATTGATGAGGCTTTAAAATCATATTTAAAAGCTTTAAATTATGGAACCCATCCATATCTATTAATTGATATTGCAGATATATATTATAAAAATGGTGATTTTGAAAAGGCAGAGGAGTACTTTCTAAAAGGTGAATCAACTTTACCTGGAAAGGATAATGAGTTTTCCTGTAACTGGGTTAGTTTAGCAAAATTTTTCTATGAGTATAAAAAAGATTCTCAAAAAGCGTTACAAATAGTTGATAAATATTTTGTACATGATTATGATTTGTTAAATTTAGGTTTAAATATTTTACTTGAAAACAAAAATGAGAATAAAAATAGATTAGTTGAGTATCTTTTTTATTTTTTTAAATATAATAATTTTAAATTTAAAGATGTTTCATATTTGAATAAAGATAATGAGTACCTTTTTAAAGAGTATGAATCAGATATTATTGAGTATGGTTTAAAAAATCTGAAAGATAATCTATTATCAGATTTTTATAAAAATATTGGATATCACTATTTTGAAAAAAATAGTTATGAAAAAGCTATAGATTTTTTTAAACAGGGATTATCTTTAGATTTTGATGTTTATACATGTACTAAAATTGCAGATATTTACTATAAAAATCTAAATAATTCAAAAGAGGCTGAAAAATACTATTTAGATGCTTTAAAAGAGATTGAAAGCGATGATGATGAATATGAATTTAAAAATGAAACTATTTTAATTGCAAAGTTTTTTATTGAGCAACCTAAAAACAAAAAAAATCTTGAGAGAGTTTTAAAAGTTATTAATAAAAAAATAACTGATGAAAAATATTCTGATGATATGAAAGATATCAAAGGGAGAGTTTTATTAAAACTAGAGGATAAATCATCAATTGAGTATCTTGCAAAACTTCAAAGAGTTATGGTAAATAATTTTTCAAATGATCTATTTGAAAAATATAAAACAGAAATCGAAAATTATGTTAATGATTACTGGAAAAATAGTAAAAAAACAAAAGAGGATGTTATAAAATCAATATTCAAAAACTATTCAGATTTTAATGGTTATAAAATCTCTCTATTTTTTGATGAAAATAGTAAACATCCAACAAATCTATATTTTTACTATTGGAATAAATTAGTAAGAGATTACTATCAATCATTTATCAATTTTGATGATAAATACATGATTATTCTTATGAATAAAGTTTTAGATAATTATGGATTTAACTATGTTCTAGATTATATATCTATGAATAAAAATAATATAACAGAGATTATAAAATGTTTATTAAAAACAAAACAACCAAGAGAGAAGATTTTTGAACTAATTTATGACACAATGTATGGCTCTTATAATTATGATGATGAGAGTGGTAAATATATTACATTATTATCAATTTTTGAAAATTTACTTAAAAATGATTTTACCTCTGATGACCTAAAAGAGCTAACTCTTTTTATAAAAAATAAAAACATTTTTTACTCAAAAAGAGATTTTTTTATGACTATATTATTAAAAATTGATTTTGAAAAATATATCAATGATATTTTAGAATCAATTGATTATAAAAATATAGAGACAATTAAATATATTTTGAAACAGGATAAAAATTATCTTGAGGAGATTAAAAAAATCTATTTAGATTTAGAGTATAATACCTATTATATTGAGGAGGTTTTAAACTCAATAGATGATATAAACTATACAAAAAAAGTAGTTTTAAAAGTTTTTGAGGATTTTATTGAAAAAAACTATACAAAATCCAACAAAAATGAGTTGATAAACTATATAAATAGCTATTTATCAACTGGTGATAAAACTAAATTTAATGATTTAGTTGTTGAGAACTCAAATTTTATTAACTCATCATCAAATGGAGTGTTTCGTTATCTTTCAGAGATTTTAACAACTAATAAAGATGATAATTTTTTTAAAAGAGCATTAACTTTATCTTTATATTTTGATAGAGACTACACTTTTTCTATTTTATTAGGATTGGAGCTCTCTGATGAAAAATATAGTTATGAAAAAATTCAACAGTTTATTAATAAGTATGATATCTCAATGGAACTTCTTGTTGAGTATGTTGTTTTAAAGAGTTACACAAGAAAATTTGATAATGTAGTTTTTAATAATGAGACAGAACTGTTTTATAAAATCATTAAAACTTTAGATGCAACTGAACAAAAAAATTGGGTTGTAAAACTTTGGGATTTTAATAAAGATAAAATCTATCCATTGGCTTATGATTTACTTTCATCCTCTTCAAAACCAGTTAGAGCAGAGATTGTTTTGTTATTAACAAGATATGAGGAGAAAATAGAGGATTATAAAAAACTTTTAACTGCAAAAAAACAGCAATCAAGAGAGAGCGGAATAAAATTGATAACAAATTTAAAATTTGATGGAGTTGAGGAGTTATTAAAAGAGTTGCTTGAAAAAGAGAGTGCTGAAGCGGTGAAAAAAACTATTAAAGAGTGTTTGCTTGAGCTATCAAAAAATAAAATTGTTAAAAAAACTGAAATAGTTGATGGAAAAATTGTTGAAACAATTGAAAATAATATTTTTTCTAATGAGGTTTTTTCAAAAGAGTTTATTATTAAAAGTTCAGAAAAATTTAAAATAAAAAACTCTAAAGAGCCTGTATCTGGAGTATCTTTTTTAAAAGTCTCAACATTACCAAAACTTTTATGGAAAGATGATAAAACTTTTGTTGGTTTAAATGTTGTTTACTACTTTATTAATCTTTTTTCTACAACAAAAAGCTCAATTCCATCAATAGAGGGAAAACAGGTTAAACAGTTTATTGATAAAGACTCTTTTATAGAGTTTGCAAAAGAGATTTATAATAGATGGAATAATGATACAAAAACAAAATGGATTTTTGGAATAGTATCTTTATCTGGAGATAACTATTTTGTTCCAATTTTTAAAAAACAGATTAAAGATTTAGTAGATAATAGTAGAGGAGCAATGGCCTCAATTTTAGTTGAATCTATGGCTTTATTAGGAACATCTTTAGCTTTACAAAATGTTGATTTTATCTCAAGAAAAATAAAACATAATCAGGTTAAATCGGTTGCAATAAAATCTTTAGAGATTGCTGCAAAAGAGTTAAATTTCTCTAAAGATGAACTTCTTGATAAAATTATTCCCGATTTTGGTTTTGATATTAGTGGAAAACTTGAACTTGATTTTGGTTCAAGAAAATTTACTCTTAAATTAACTCCAGAGGATTTTATTATTTTAGATGAAAATGGTAAAAATATAAAAACTTTACCAAAACCAAATAAAAATGATAATGAAGAGATGGCAAATGAGTCTATAAATCTTTTTAAAGAGATAAAAAAAGAGATTAAAGAGCAATCTAAAATGCAAAAAGAGCGACTTGAAAATGGAATTTCAAAAAATAGATTGTGGAGTAAAGAGAATTGGAGTGAAATTTTTATTTCAAACCCTATTATGAAAGTTTTTGGAGTAACTTTAATTTGGGGAGTTTACGAAAAAAATATTTTACAATCAACATTTCGTTATAATGAGGATGGAAATCTATCTGATATTAATGATAATAGTTTTTCACTTCCAGAAAACTGTTTAATAGGAATTGTTCATCCAATTGAGTTAAAAAAAGATGAAATTGAGAAATGGAAAATAGTTTTATCTGATTATGAATTAATTCAACCATTTAAACAGCTTGAAAGAGATGTTTATATTTTAGAAAAAGATAAAGAGGAGAACTATTTGCTTGATGATTTCAATGGTTTTATGGTTTCAAGAGGAGGTTTAAAAACAAAATTTAAAAAATTTGGTTGGGAACCATTTGATCAAGACCAAGGATATTTTGAATGCTACTCAAAATATATAAAAGATTATGATTTAACTGTAAATCTACATTTTGAGGGAGATTCTCTTGACTCTTATGAGGATCAAAGCGAAGAGATTGCAATTTATACTGTAGAATTTCTAAATAATTTCAATAAATTAAAACTAAAAGAGATTCCAGCACGATTATATTCAGAGATTTATAATGAAATTAAAACTGTTTCTAACTCTGGAAGTGGTTTTAATGAAAATAATAAAAGAAAATAGAAGAAGTAGATAATAAAAATAGAGTTAAAAAGTGGTTTTAAAATAGATTTTGTTAAAAATATGCCTATTTTAAGATTTTTTTTGATTTTTATATGAAAAAATATTATTATTTTGTCTCTTTTTTGGAAAATAGAGATTTCTCTATTTTCCAAATATAAAAATAGCTTTGAAAATTAATCTATTTCGGTGATTTTTTTTGCTACATATTAATAATTATTACTATTTTCTCTTTTTTGAAAAAGGAATCTGATGATTAAAAAGTTACATCTTGCCTTTTTATGGCATATGCATCAGCCAATGTATCTTGATCCATTAACAGAAAGATTTATTATGCCTTGGGTACGTCTTCATGCTCTTAAAGACTATTTAGATATCCCTCAAGCAATGTTAGATGCAAAAAATGCAAAATTTAATATCAATTTTGTTCCATCTCTTCTATCCCAATTAGATGATTATATCGAATCAAAACATATGGATGATTATCTTGAGTTTGCATATAAAAATCCAGATTGGATGTCACCTTGGGAAAAAGAGTTTGTTATTAAAAACTTTTTTAATATAAATACAGAGAAGATAATTTTCAAAAGCAAAAGATATAAAGAGTTGTATCACAAAAAAAATAATATGCCTCATGAGTTTTGGAGTACATCATTCTCACCTCAAGATGTTAGAGATTTACAAATACTGTTTCATTTAGGTTGGAGTGGAACTCGATTAATTAAAAACTCTCCACTTTTAAAAGAGCTTATTAAAAAAGATTCAGATTTCACTGAAAATGAGAAAACTGCCCTATTAAATGAGCAGTATGAGTATTTAAAAACAATAAGAGATTTTATTAAAGGGTTAGCCTCTAATAAAAATGTTGAGGTTTCAATAACACCTTTTTATCATCCAATAATCCCTGTTATGAATGATATACAAAATGTTCCAAAAGCTTGGAGTAACTCTATTTTACCAAACAATTTTCAAACAATGAGAGATTACTCTAAAAAACATGTAGATTGTGCTCATCAATTTGCTAAAAAATATTTTGGAAAAGAGATAACTGGAATGTGGCCTGCTGAGGGCTCTGTAAGTACTGATTTAGTTGAGATTTTAAAAGAGTCTCCAACAAAATGGATTGCAACAGATGAGGCAATTTTAGGTAAAACTCTTAATAGAGCTCCTCAAATAAATGAGTCTCTTTCCCCACATAGTTTTAATGGAATCAATCTATTTTTCAGAAATCATGCACTTTCAGATAAAATAGGATTTGTCTACTCTAACTGGAGAAAAGAGGATGCTGTCAAAGATTTTATGAATGAATTACAGCATCTTAGAGCTATTACAACAAAAGAGAATGCTCTTGTAACAATTATTTTAGATGGTGAAAATGCTTGGGAGTATTATGAAGATAATGGAGAACCATTTTTAACACATCTTTTTGAAGAGTTATCAAAACAGGATTGGTTAGAGTTAACAACATTCTCTCAATATTCTGAAAAACATAAATCAAATATTGTCCAACTTCCAACTCTTATGCCTGGAAGCTGGATTGATGGAAACTTTAATACTTGGATAAATGAGCCAACAAAAAATAGATATTGGGAGATTCTTTTTAAACTTCAAACTCTTGTTGAGACATTTAAAAAGAATGAGAATATTGATAAATCTCTTGAGGATGAGATAGACCATAATTTTATGGTTGCTCAAGGAAGTGATTGGATGTGGTGGGCTGGAGAGGGACACTCATCTGCAAATGATTTAGATTTTGATCAACTTTTTAGAAACTATGTTAGTAAAGTTTATCAACTATTGGGATTAGAGATTCCATTTGAGCTTACTCAACCACTTTATGCTCAAAATATTCATGTTTCATATTCAGAACCATTAAGATTAATTCGTCCTAAAATTACAGGAATGCTTGATGACTATTTTGGTTGGTCATCAAGTGGTGAAATTTTATCTGAGCAGGGTGCAATTCATAAAACAGATGTTATTATTAAGAAAATCCTTTTTGGATTTGATGAGAATTTTTTATATTTTCAAATCTCTCTTTTTGATGAGATAGAGGCTTTTAAAGAGAAGGGATATCAGATTGAGCTTGAGATTGTGAATTATAAAAAGATAAATCTTAAAACAGATAAAAATATTATCTATAAAGATATTGAGGTTATTGAAACTGCAATACCAATATCATATATTGATTCAAATTTAACTACAAAAGATAAGATAAATTTTCGATTTAATGTTTTATCAAGTGGAAACACTATAGAGAGAATTCCACACTCTGAAACAGTTGAAATAACAATTTCAGATGAGGGTTTTGACATGGAAAATTGGTGTGTTTAAATTAAAAAATAGAAAAATCAGTTAATATTAAAGGAGACTAATGTCTGAGTTAAGATTTGATCCAATCCAAAAAAGATGGGTAATTATCGCTTCTGATAGAGGAAAAAGACCATTAGATTTTAAAGAGCAACCAACATTTAAACAGTTATCTTTTTGTCCTCTTTGCCCTGGACATGAAGAAAAAACTCCTCAAACTATAGCTCAAATAAATGATTCTGAAGGAAACTGGAGAGTTCGAGTTGTTCCTAATAAATTTCCTGCTCTTAAAATAGAGGGGGAATTAGAGCAACATGCTGAGGGGATTTTTGATGTTATAAATGGTATTGGTGCACATGAAGTTGTTATTGAATCACCAAATCATAATGAACAACTTCCTGATATGTCTGTTGAGAATGTTCAAAAAGTTTTACAGATATATAGAAGTAGATTAATTGATCTTCAAAGAGACTCAAGACTTAAATATATTCTTATTTTTAAAAATTATGGAGTCTCTGCTGGAGCAAGTCTTGAACACCCACACTCTCAAATTATGGCAACACCTATAACTCCTAGAACTGTTGCAGGTGAGCTTATGAGTGCAAAAGAGCACTATCTTTTAAAACAAAGATGTATTTTTTGTGATATAATTCGTCAAGAGTTAAAAGAGAATAAACGTGTTGTCTATCAAGATAGTAGATATGTTGTTTTAACTCCATTTGCCTCAAGATTCCCTTTTGAGATGATGATTGCTCCTATGCCTAAAAGACATAGTGCAGATTTTGCAAAATCTACAGATGATGATTTATATCATCTTGCAATTATTTTAAAAGATATACTACAACGTCTTCGTAAAGGGCTTAATGATCCAGGATACAACTTTTTAATTCATACTGCTCCAAATATCAATGCAAATGCAAGAGGTGCTCACTATTGGACAACATTAGAGAGAGATTTTCATTGGCATATTGAGATAATTCCACGTCTTACTAAAAAGGCTGGCTTTGAGTGGGGAACAGGATTCTATATCAATCCAACACCTCCAGAAGAGGCTGCAGAGTATCTAAAACAGATTAAAATATAATAAAGTTTTTTTGAAACACAAAATAAAAATATTCTTATTTATCTTGAAAAGCTTCTAACTCTTGATAATTTTTCTACTGTTTCTGCTAAATAGTTACGATTTTTTTTTATATTTTATTTGGTATACATATAAATCTCATCTTTTTTTAACCATCTAAAATTTGTAAAATAGAATCCCTCCTGCTTTCCATCAGCTAAATAGTGATCAACTAAAAAGCAACTTGATAAAATATTTTCAGAATTAAAAGATATACTCAAATAAAATCTATCATCTGTTTTATTGATATAATTTTGTTGACAAATATTATATATCTCATCAATAAAAAATGGTTTTTTAGTTTTTTCAATATCTATTTCAGACTCCTCTATTGAGTTAATAATTTTTTGATTCTTATCCCAACTACATATTTTCTGTTTTACAAAAGCTCCATTAATAACTGTAACTATAGTAAAAGATCCATCTCCACTCCAATTCATACTATTTATTGTGTATTGATATGAGTTTTTATTTTTCTCTTTTAACTCTTCCCAACTTTTTTTGCTTTTAGAAAGTAAATCTTTTAATTTACCAATAGTTTCTCCATGAAAAATTTTTGTTGTTGATTCAAATAGATTTGATGTAGTGTATGATATTGTTAAATCAGCCTTTTTTAAATCCTCTTTTAAATCAATATATTTATCTTTTTCACACTTTAAATGAAAATTAGGATATATTGAAAAAGATAATATAAGTAAATAGAGCATTAAAACTATTTTATTCATTAAAATCCTCCATATTTTTATACCTACATATAGCAACAAAAAAGAATAATTAACTATTTTTTATAATTTATAATTAATTTAGTAGATTTATACTATTTAATATTTTTTTGATAAGCCTGTATTTCTGTTTCACTTAGCCATTTAAAACTAACACCATGAAGACCTTGAGAACAGTCATCAGCACAATGCATATTAAAATATGAGCAACCAGTAAGAATATTATCTGGAGTTAATTGAAGAGTAATAAAATTCTCATCTGGATTCTGTTTGAGAGTATCTGTTTCACAAATATTATAGAAATCATCTACTAATTGAGGTTTATTATTGCTTTTTTCAATCTCTTTTTTTAACTCAATTGTTGGTTTATTAATTTTAAAACCATCTCTTCTTGTCCAATTATACTGAACTCTTTTAACAACTACTCCATCAACAACTATAACAATTGTTTTATTACCAGAGCCTGTCCAGGATGCAAAAGTTATTGAGTATTGATATGAGTTTTTATTTTTCTCTTTTAACTCTAACCAACTTTTTTTACTTTTAGATAATAGATCTTTTAGTGTATCAAGTTTTTGGTTTGGAAAGAATGTTTTAGATTTTGTATCACTTTTATATGTGCTATACTCTAATTTATCAAACATTTGATCGAATTTTATTGTTAAATTAGTAACACCCTCTTTTGAATCATCTTTACGACCATTTTCAGAAGAGCTACACTCTTTTAAAAGATTATCCTTTGTTAACACAACATCAATTCTATTTTTCTTAGGATCTTTTGCTAATGTTTTATTAAAGCACTCATCATAAATAGAGTCAATAGTTAAACCTAATGAACCACCTTTATTTTTATTTATCTCTCCAAAATCCTCAACAAAAGCATCTGAAATAAATGATTCATCTTTCTCATTTTTATACCAAGAGTTAAACAATCTTTTAATTATAACTCCATTCTCAATAAAAACTTCAGTTTTATAACCTCCACCCAATTTTGATTCAAAATTAATACTATAATTATAAAAATTATAATTTTTCTCTTTTAACTCCTCCCAACTTTTTTTACTACTTTCAACAATCTCTTTTAACTGTGTTATAGATTGATTTGAGTGAATATTTTTTAATTCTGATTTTAAATCAGATGTTGAATAAAGAGTATTATCTGCATCAAGAGCTCCCCAAAGAGAGAATGATGTCATTAACAATAAACTAAATAGTGTTTTTCTCATAATAAACTCCTTTTAGCAATGTTCTGAACAAAAAATATAAAAACTCTGAATAGTTAAATTATTAATAATTAAAATTTTTCAGAACCAGAATCTTTATCCATTTTCTGGATATATATTTTTCCATTTAACTCATTAATATTTGAAACAAATATTTGGTCAGATTTATCATAATTTTGTCTATAATCTTTTGAATCAACAAAACCATCACCATTTACATCAATTGTAAATGTTAGATAATATTTAAAATCAGCTTTTGATGATGATTTATACTCTATTTTTTCAGAAAGATTCTCTTCAAAAGGCAACTCGAATCTCATTGGAATTTTATCTATTTTTTTTGTATATTTAAATAGCTCTGTTGCACTAACATCTGCCATTCTTGAGTTATAGCCATAAAGAGTAAATTTTATTTTAGATTTACTATTAAATTTTAATTTTGAATCAGAAACAATTGTAACAACCAATTTTTTCTGCTTTTTCTCTATTTGAGCATTTTTTTTATCATCTGAAAAACAGTTAAAAGATAATAAAATAGTTAATATAATTATAATTGGTCTCATTTTTCCTCCAAAAGATTGCTAACTATAATGTATAACGGAATAATAGAAAAAAAGTTTTAGTTATTTATAATATTTTTATGAAAATTTTATCTCAATAGAGAGAGGAGACTTTGAGATTGTTGATTTGCTTGAGCAAGCATACTTGTTGATGCTTGTGATAAAATCTGGTTTTT
>JAFGXH010000132.1 GCA_016936735.1 bacterium | reverse complement strand
TTCTATTTTTTCTCTTTCACCCCATCGCCACGTAAAAGCGGGTTCCTTAAAAATGCTTTGCATTTTTAGGGTGCGAGTAAGAGGGGGCAGGGGGAGAGGGATATTGGAGAAATAAAAGAGTCGAAGCAATAAAGCAAATAATTTTAGCAGAAAAATATAAAATTTTTCGGAAGGTACTAGAAATTTAGTTTTAAACTATTTTTTATAATAGATACTTTTGAAAATTACTAAAATGTTGTAGAGAATCCAATGCTAAATAACAATGATATAATGCTGTTTTCATGAAGAGTAATAGTGTATGTCTCTCCATTATATAATATTTTTGTATTTTTAGAATCATAACCCATTATATATAACATGATATCATTTTTAAAAAATATCTTAATAGAGTCTATTAGATTATAATTAAATTCATAAGAGAGTGAGATACCAGATGCAATATCTGTAATTGATGTGTTAGTTTCAACATTATTATTTATAAGTGATATAAAAATACCAGTTGATAACTCAAAAGAGATATTTTTATATATATTAAAATCTAATCCAAATGATGTATTTAACAGTATAGATTTACTAATTATCTCTAAATTTGAATCACTCCATCTATCTTCAAAATAGTTTAATGTTAATAATAGGGCTCTATTTTTATCTAATATTTTTATATTTGTTAATAAACCAAAATAGTTATTGGTAAATTTATAATCAAAAAATTCAGATATACCAAAAGAGAGTTGATAGTTTTTATTATTATTTCTGCTATTCTGTTTAACTATTGAGTTTATTTTATTAGATATCTCTTTTTCAATCTCATTTTTAATTTTTATCTGAATCTCATCTTTAAACTTAGTTAACTCTTTCTCACTATTTTTTTGTGATATAGTGATATTATCTATATATCTATCTATTTTATCTATTAATTTACTCTCAATTTCACTTTGAATATCCTCAATTGATACTTGAGGAGTTAATGAGTTATCAACAGCTATCTCTGGAAGAATTGAGAATAGTAGTTCCGATTTTATCTCCTGTTTTAACTGAATCCAAACATCAGGAGTTATTCCTATTTTTTTAACATTATCAGATAGTTTAGGTGGTAGATTACTATTTTGTTTTGATAAATCTACTGTTTTTTTTGATATCTCTTGATACTTTTTTTTTAAATTTGTATCAAATAGTATTATTTTAATTCGTAGTATATCTGCTTTCTGAATCATTGATAGATTCTCTCTATTAAATTTATCATTTTGGATATAACTATCCTCTCCAAATTTACTACTTAATGTGATATTATCTTTATTTACATCAACATTAATGCAATCAATTGATTCACACCTCTTTACATCTGTTATCTGATTCTCACCAAGAAATAGAAATCTTTTAAGATTCTCATCACCACTATAGTGTATAACAATACTATTTAAAAATATTGATAAAAGTAGAGTTGATATTAACATATTCTCCTTTAAATGGGAGATTCATTATATGTTATTTCAATTAATTTTTCAAATATAGATTTTTTACTTTTTACTATTTTTAAGTTTTTTAAGTCTATTTTCTATTTCAGAACTAAAGACTCCATCTGGATAGTTTTGTAAATACTCCTCAAATATTGATATTGTTCTTTTTATATTACCAACTCTCTCCTCAAGAAGTGCAGATGCAAGCAATGCTGTCTCTTTTTTTACTCCAGATGATCTCTCTACTATTATATTATAGTATTTTATAGCCTCTTTATAATCATTTTTTTGTTCAGAGACTCTTGCAAGAATAGAGACAATATCATAAGAGTACTCATTCATGTTATAGATGATAAGTTTTTTTTCAGCAACACTATAGTTTTGATTTTTATATGCCTCAACTCCTTCACTTTTAACTTTTTCAAGCCAGATATTAAAAGGCTCTATTGTAATTGACATATCTTTTTCAAGTATATATGAATCTCTTCCTTTACCAAATGGAAACACCTCAACTTTTCCTCTTATAACATCTACTTTGGTACCATTATTATCTTTATTAACATTAAAAATAGTTCCCTTTACAACAATAGAGGCATCAACTGTTTTTATCTCAATATGTTTTTTCTCTTTTGATGGTGTGACTGAAACATTTATCTTTCCATTATCTAAGAAAAAAACCTCTTTTAAGTTAGCAACTTCAACTCTTTCTATCTCCACTTGCTCAATTTTAAGAACCTCTCCACCTGTTTTTAGAGTAATTATATTTTGATTTATAGTAGATTGATTAAAAATCGTATTAATAATAGTAAATGTTGTAATAGCAATTAATAAAATAGCTACTGCAATAGCCATACGAAAGTTTAAAAACATATTATGTTTTATATTTTTCTCTTTATTTGTCTCTGCTACTATTTTTTCCCAAACTTTATCTTTATCTTTTTGAGAAAACTCAACTCCTTTAAGGGAGTTTATATATAAAGAGTCTCTCTTTGAATCTAATAACTGTTTCTCATCTTTATAACTCATATCTCCTCCTCAAAAAGAGTTTTAAGCTCCTCTCTTATTCTTTGAACTCTTTTAAGAATAGTACCTCGTCCCTCTTTCATAATAGAGGCTATCTCATCTGCTGTTAGCTCTTCAACAAAAAAAAGATTAAATGTTGCCCTTTTCTTATCTGAAAGTCTATTCACCTCCTCATATATTTTTTTTATTTTTTCTGAATCATTTAAGTTTATCCCCTTATCTTCAATGCAGTTTGTATGTAAAATATACTCATCAAACATCTCAGTATCATTTAATTTTTTAAATTTTTTTAACTCTGTAACAATATGGTTTTTAGCAATTTTATATATCCAGCTTTTTAGTGGATTCTCTAATCTATTATCAATTTTAAATGATTCTATATTTTTATAAACTTTTATGAATGTCTCTTGAACAACATCCTCTGCAAAGTTTTTATCATTTCTCATACTAAAAGCAAACCTATAAATCATTGGAGAATAATCCTCATATAGTTTATGAAAATCATTCATGTTTCCAGCTTTTAGGTTTTTTATATAACTCTCTTCAATCATTAAATCTCCAAAGTTCATATAGCTATTTAACTATATATTACTATAAGTGTATTATTTATATTTTGATGACATTTTCAATTAATTATATCTTTATAAAAAATAAAAAATATTTAAAAACTATGTCATCAAAGTATAATAGATGTTGTTATAATAATGATTGATGAGTTATTTTTTGTTAGTTGTTAAATGATCTGGAGGAAAAATGAGAAACTATTTGTTTATAACTTTATTATTCTATATGTTTTTATTCTACTCTTGTGGAGAAGAGAAAAATATAACTATTACTAATCAATGTGAAAATGTAGTTTGTGACTCTTGGAAAAGCTGTAATTCATTAAATGGTTTATGTGAATTAAAAAGTAGTCGTTGTGATTCTGAAACAGATTGTTTAGAGAATTTTATTTGTGATGAAAATCATAATTGTATTAACTCAATAAATCCTTGTGAAGGAGTAACCTGCTCAAACCATGGAAGTTGTTCTATTGTAAATAACATAGCAATTTGTAGTTGTGAAAATGGCTATGTTATTGATGGTTTAAATTGTGTTGATATAAATGA
This sequence comes from bacterium, assembly GCA_016936735.1. Taxonomy (GTDB): domain Bacteria; phylum UBP6; class JAFGXH01; order JAFGXH01; family JAFGXH01; genus JAFGXH01. The sequence goes on along the minus strand of JAFGXH010000132.1, from coordinate 463 downwards.
GTGCTCTTTAAACACTGATAATTGCCATGAAAATGCAGATTGCACAAACCAAGATGGTTCTTTTAGTTGTGAATGTAAAACAGGATTCTCTGGAGATGGAGTTAATAGTTGTGAAGAGATTACTATTGATTTATGTGAAAATGTAGTTTGTGACTCTTGGAAAAACTGTAATTCATTAAATGGTTTATGTGAATTAAAAAGTAATTGTTGTGATTCTGAAACAGATTGTTTAGAGGAGCAAACTTGTGATGAAAATCATAATTGTATTAACTCAGTAAATCCTTGTGAAGGAGTAACTTGTTCAAATAATGGAAGTTGTTCTATTGTAAATAACATAGCAATTTGTAGTTGTGAAAATGGTTATGTTGCAGATGGTTTAAACTGTGTTGATATTAATGAGTGCTCTTTAAACACTGATAATTGCCAATCTGGATTTAATTGTGTTAACTCTGAAGGATCATTC